>NZ_MVPX01000319.1:0-5310 GCF_002043085.1 Gordonia sp. i37
CTCAGACAGGGCATTTCGTCTACCCCTCACCGCCCGAACAGATACAAATCGGTGGATCGAGGCTAAACGTTGAACCGGAACTCCACCACATCCCCGTCGGCCATCACGTAGTCCTTGCCCTCCATGCGCACCTTGCCCGCGGCTTTGGCTGCGGCCATCGAGCCGGCGGCGTCGAGGTCGTCGAAGGAGACGATCTCGGCTTTGATGAAGCCCTTCTGGAAGTCGGTGTGGATCACGCCGGCGGCCTGCGGCGCGGTGTCGCCCTTGTGAATCGTCCACGCGCGCGACTCTTTCGGGCCGGCGGTGAGGTAGGTCTGCAGGCCCAGGGTGTGGAATCCGGCACGCGCCAACGACCGCAGGCCGGGCTCGTCCTGCCCGATGGAATCGAGGAGTTCCTGCGCATCGGACTCGTCGAGTTCGAGGAGTTCGCTTTCCACCTTGGCGTCGAGGAAGACCGCATCCGCCGGCGCCACAGCGGCTTTCAGCTCCGCCTTGCGCGCGTCGTCGGTCAGCACCGACTCGTCGGCGTTGAAGACATAGAGGAACGGCTTGGCGGTCATCAGATGTAGTTCGCGCACCGACGACAGATCGAACGAATCATTCTGCGCGAACAGTGTTGTGCCACGGTTCAGGATCTCCTGCGCCTTCTGCGCGGCGGCGAGCACCTCGGCGGTGTCCTTGTTCTTGCGGGCTTCCTTCTCCAGCCGCGGAATCGCCTTCTCCAAGGTCTGGAGGTCGGCGAGGATCAGCTCGGTCTCGATGACCCCGATGTCGGCGAGCGGATCGACCCGACCGTCGACGTGCACGACGTCGTCGTCGGCGAACACGCGCACCACCTGGCAGATCGCGTCGGCCTCGCGGATGTTGGCCAGGAACTGGTTGCCCATGCCCTCACCCTCCGACGCGCCCTTGACGATCCCGGCGATGTCGACGAACGACACGGTCGCAGGCAGGATGCGCTCACTGCCGAAGATCTCGGCGAGACGGTCGAGCCGTGTGTCCGGGAGCTCGACGACCCCGATGTTGGGCTCGATGGTGGCGAACGGGTAGTTCGCGGCGAGCACATCGTTGCGGGTCAACGCGTTGAACAGGGTGGACTTGCCGACGTTGGGCAGTCCGACGATACCGAGGGTGAGACTCACGGGCGCCCAGTCTATCGGGCAGCTCTCGGCACACCGAGGCCGGTGACGGACTCAGGCGGTGCCCGGCACCGCCCCGCCGGTGTCCTCGGCGTCCTCCGAGTCCTCATTGGCTCCCACACCCGGTCCGCCGTCGTCGGATGCCTCGTCGAGAGGTGGCGGCTTCTCCCCCACCCGGATCGCGATCTGCTCGTTGAGGTACCGCAGGATGACGGCGATGGTCGCCGCGGCAGGCACCGCGAGGAATGCGCCGATGATCCCGAACAGGCTGCCGCCCAGGGTGACCGCGAGCAACACGATCGCCGCATGCAGGTCCATCGACTTGGACTGCAGCCACGGCTGCAACACATTTCCCTCGAGTTGCTGTACGGCGAGGATGATGCCGAGGACGATCAGCGCCGTGGTGAGTCCGTTGGACACCAGCGCGATGAGCACCGCGAGCGCGCCCGCGACGAAGGCACCGACGATCGGGATGAAGCCACCGAGGAAGGTGATCACCACCAACACCCCCGCCAGGGGGACCTGCAGGATGAACAGTCCCGCACCGATGAGCGAGGCGTCGACGAAGCTGACGATCGCCTGCGTCCGGATGAAGCCGCCCAACGAGTTCCACATCCGTGACAGCACCTCGCCGAGGTGCGCACCCGCCGGATGCCCGATCGTGCGCTGCAACCACGGAACAAAGCGCGGGCCGTCCTTGAGGAAGAAGAACACCAGGATGAGCGTCGTGAACAGGGTGATCAGCACCGACGTCGCGGTGCCGATACCGCTGAACACCCCGGCCGCAATGGTGCTGGCACTGGATTGCACACGTTGGGTGATCGCCGACACCAGACCGTCGATCTGCTCATCGCCGAGATTCAGCGGCGGACCCTGGACCCAGTCCTGGAGTTTGTGGACACCGCTGACGGTGCGGTCGGCGAGCTCCGGCGATTGATCGACGATCGAGGGCACGATCAGCCCGATCACCCCGCCGAGCAGGCCCACCGCGACGAGCATCATCAGCAGGGAGGCCCCGGCGGGCGGCACCCCGTGTCCCCGCAGCCAGCGCACCGGCGGCCACAGCAACGTGCACGCGATGATCGCGAGGAGGACCGGGAGCAGGATCACCCAGACCTCACCGACCACCCACATCACCACCCAGAGGGCGCCGACCACCAGGATGAACTGCAACCCGACGATCGAGGTCGACCGCAGGCCACTCAGGAACACCTGCATTCTCGAGGGGGCAGCGGGTGTGGCGACGCCGGTGTCGGCCGGGCCATCTGCAGCAGGGTCGGGCAGCGGCGACGAATCGTCAGAATCGGTCACGCCACGATCCTCACACACCACCACGACGAGACTCCCGAGCGAGGGCGGCGCGGCGCGGGCTCGCCCTTCTCAGCGCAACGGATCAGTGACGCCGAGCGAAGCCGGTCAGCGACGACGCAGGAAGCGCAGCACCAGCGCACCGAGCGCATCGGCCGCGACCAACTCCGCCTCCAGCGGCGACAGCGGACGCACCGGATCGTCGGTCTCGATCGAGTCGGCGCCCGCGAGATGTGTCCGTGTCCTGCGCTGACGGGCGCATTCGGCATCGATGGTGTCCGGTCCGTACAACCCGCGCATGATGTCGAGTCCCCAGTCGGGCAACTCCGCGAGCGGGGTCTCCGGCTCCTGACCTCGCTGTCGAGGGCCGTCGAACTGCGTGCTCATGCAGACATCGTGGCACGAAGTGTTAGCTACGTCACTCAATTGCCGAACCTGGGCGACCGAGTGTCGCCGGTCCGGTGAAGCGATGGCCGATTCCCGCCAGAAAAGCCCGCCGGGCGGTGAGAGGGTGGAGCCATGACCGCTTCCACCGACGCGCCACCCCAGTCCTCGACGACGGCAGGCACCGACCCGGTCCGGGCGTCGACGGGGCTCGATTTCGAAGGGTGTTACCGCGCGCTGCAGGCACGGGATGCGCGTTTCGACGGCCAGTTCTTCGCCACCGTGCGCACCACCGGAATCTATTGCCGGCCGTCGTGCCCGGCGCAGACCCCGCGACCCGAGAACGTCGCCTTCGTCGCGACCGCGGCCGGCGCGCAGGCGGGCGGATTCCGTGCCTGCCGGCGCTGCCTGCCGGACGCGGTTCCCGGTTCACCGCGCTGGAATCTCAACAAGGATCTCTCCTCACGGGCGATGCGGCTCATCACCGACGGGGTCATCGAACGCGAGGGGGTCGGTGGTCTCGCCGGACGACTCGGGTATTCGACACGGCATATGACACGGGTGCTGACCACCGAACTCGGTGCCGGCCCGCTCGCCCTCGCCCGGGCGCATCGCGCGACCAGCGCGCGAATCCTTATCCAGTGCACCGATCTACCGATGTCCGACATCGCCTTCGCGGCCGGGTTCACCAGCGTGCGTCAGTACAACGACACCATCCGCGAGGTGTTCGGCCTGACCCCGCGCGCGCTGCGCTCGCTGCGACGGGCCAACTCCCGCAGTGACATCGACACCCCGACCGCAGCATCCGCGGCCACCGGTAGAGGCGAGCGATCGTCGGCGATCACGCTGCGCCTGGCATACCGCGAACCGTTCGACACCTCCTGGTTCGGGTGGTATCTGGCCGCGCACTCGGTCGACGGCGTCGAGCGGTATCGACCCGACGCCGATCGGCAGTGGATTCATCAGCGCGTGTTGACCCTTCCGCACGGGCCGGCGCTGGCGGAGACGACGCCCGGCGACGGATTCCTGCGCGTGCGACTCGAGCATCTGGACCTCCGGGACCTGAGTGCCGCGGTGAATCGACTGCGCCGGTTGTTCGACCTCGACGCCGACATCGTGGCCGCAACCGACGCCCTGTCCACCGATCCGGCCCTCGGCCCGGTCGTCGGCGTCGCACCGGGGGTTCGGGTACCCGGAAGCATCGACGGCGGCGAGTCACTCATCCGCACCATGATCGGCCAGCAGATCAGCGTCGCCGCCGCGCGGCGGCACGTGACGCGGCTGGTCGACGCCCTCGGTGAGCCGACAGACTGGCCGACGGCGGCCGGCGATGACGGGGGCGACGACGGTGCGCGATCGTGGCGACAGTTCCCGACGGCCGCCGCCATCGCCGAACGCGGCAGCACGATCCTGACCGGGCCCGCCCGCCGGATCTCGGCGATCGTCGGCGCGGCACAGGCGATTGCCGAACATTCGGTGGAACCACACATGGGGGTCGATGCGTCCGATCTTCATGCACAATTACTCGCCCTGCCCGGAGTGGGGCCGTGGACCGCCGACTACGTCACGATGCAGGTGACCGGTGACCCCGACGTCCTCCTTCGGCACGACCTCGTCGTTCGCCACGCCGCCCGCGATCTCGCCATCGACCTCGACGACACCGCCCAGTGGGCACCGTGGCGTTCCTACGCCTCGATGCACCTGTGGCGCCATCGGCTCATCCCCTCAGACGCCAGTACCCCGCCCACCACTACCGCAGACACGACCACCTAGGAGCATCCTCATGACCGACACCCTCGAAACACCCTCCACCCCAAGTACTTCCACCCCAGGTACTTCCACACCCAAGGACGGCGTCGGCCTGTGGACGACGGTCTCGACGCCGGACGGCGCATTCACCGTCGTCGCCGACACCGACGGCATCATCCTGGCATCGGGGTGGACCGACACCCCCGAATATCTGGTCGCACTCGTGCACCGCGACCTGCGGCCACACGATCTGCGCGGTCCCGCAGAGCTCGGCCGCACACCGGAATTGACCACGATCACCGAGGCCGTCGAGGCCTACTACGCCGACGACTTCGGTCCGGCCGCGGCCCAACCGGTCGTCCAACGATCGGGTCCGTTCATCGAAAAGGCTTGGGCCGCATTGCGCGGGGTCACCGCGGGCACCGCGGTGACCTACACCGAATTGGCCGAGCGTGCCGGCGAACCGGCCGCCATCCGGGCCGCAGCCTCGGCCTGCGCGCGCAACGCCGCGGCACTGTTCGTGCCGTGCCACCGTGTGCTGCGGCGCGACGGCAGCCTTGGCGGATTCCGTTACGGACTGGACATCAAGCGGTCGCTGCTCGAACGGGAGACACCCGACCAGGAGGTACCCCTCCCCGACGCGGGCTGAACGACCGCATCGCGGGCGGCGAACCGATTCTGTCGGTGGTCGCGGGCAAGATCACCGACATGATCGGCATCGTGCTCGCAT
>NZ_MVPX01000032.1:0-4061 GCF_002043085.1 Gordonia sp. i37
CGCGGCGTCTTGGCCTCGATGCAGGCGTTGCCGTGGACGTCGGTCGCGATCACCGACGCGATCGGCTCGGCGAGAACCGAATCCAAGGATGCCAGGGTGGCCTCGACGGCGTGGGTCGTCGCGCCGGGCGCGGCGAACACCTCGGGCGGCATGTGCAGGCCGAACAGGGTCAGGGTGTGTTTGCCGGCGAGGTCGGTGCCCAGGATCGACGTGTCCGACAATGTGTGGCAATAGATTTCACAGGGCGGTACCTCGGGTACCTCGTCGCGGCGGGCCTGCGCCCAGGCGGTATGGAGTTGCTCGTAGGACTCGTTGATGTGGAAGGTGCCCGCGAACGCGGCCCGAGGGTCGACGTTCGGGTCGCGCAACTCCGGCAGCCGGTCGAGTAGCAGGTTGATCTTGAGCTGGGCGCCGCGCGGCGCGTGCTCGGTGTCGACGGGGTCGTCGAGCATGGTGTTGAGCACCACCGGCGCGCACGCCGCATGCACCATCGAGCCCCGCACCCGACCAATCCGTTGTCGATGCCCACCCGCTTCGGTGGCGTTCGCCTCGGTGCGCACGTACTCGACGGTCCCGTCGGCCGGGTCGACGCCGACCACCCGGCAGTTCGTGTGGATCGCCGCGCCGGCGGCCAGCGCCGCCTGATACAGCGCGCCCGAGACCGCTCCCATCCCGCCGACCGGGACATCCCAGTCGCCGGTACCGCCGCCGATGAGGTGGTAGAGGAAGCAGATGTTCTGCCGCAGGGACGGGTCGTGCAGGTCGGTGAAGGTGCCGATCAGCCCGTCGGTCGCGACGATCCCGCGCACGACGTCGTCGTCGAAGTACCGCTCGATGAGCTCGCCGAGCGGTCGGGTGGTGAGCAACTCCCACAGTTCGGCGAGGGAGGAGTCGCCGTCGGTCACCCGCGCGCGGATCTCGCTTGCCGATCGCAGCGGCTCGATGAGGGTGGGGAACAGGCGCCGCGCGATCTCGCCCATCCGCTCGTACACCCATTGCCACGCCCCGAATTCGGTGTCGCTGCCGGTGGCACGCGCGAAGGCGGCGGCGGTGGCCGGCTCGTCGGCGGTGTCGACGAGCAGGCCGTGCGCGGGATTCGACGGCAGCGGCGTGTAGGACGAATACCGTCGCCGGATCAGTTCGACGTCGAGTTCGAGGTCGGCGATGATCTCGCGCGGCATCAGCGACACCAGATAGGAGTAGCGCGAAAGCCGTGCTGCGACACCGGGAAACGCCATTGCCGAGATGGCCGCGCCGCCCACGTGGTCGGCGACCTCGAGTACCAGCACGGACCGGCCCGCCCGTGCCAGGTAGGCCGCCGCGGTCAGCCCGTTGTGCCCGGCGCCGATGATGACGTCGTCATAGGTCGCCGTGGCGGTCATGGTGGGCTACTTCATGATTCGCGCGACGAATGGGGTGGAGTCGGGCATCGAGGCGAGCACGGTCCCCGAGTGGTCCTGCGTCGGGTAGACGTGGAAGTCGACGGGCTGGCCCGCCGCGACCATCTGCGCGTACAACGACAACGCCGACGGGGCCGGCACATCGGTGTCGAGGAGTCCCTGCCCGAGGAAGATCGGCCGGTCGTACCCCGAGAACGGGGTGCCCATGTATTCGGTCAGCGCCGCACGCACATTCGGGATCGACGAGACCGGCTTGGCGAGGAACTCGCCGAGCGTGACGCCCTGGACCACCGGTTGCATCTCCGCGTAGCAGAGCGTGCGGGCCTTCGCGATGATCTGCCGTCCCTGCGGGGTGAGGATGCCCGGCACGTTCAGGTCGGGGCGGGCGTCGGCGAAGCCGGCGAGGATGTAGGCGGTGTAGATGTTCAGCGAGGTCGGCAGGGCGACCGGGGCCGGCGCGCCGAGCGCCACGACCTGCTCGATGTTGGCCGGGGTGCCGGTGGCGACCACCCCGCGGTAGTCCAGTCCGCTGCCCGCCGAGAGTGCCGTCGCACGGCGCGCGGCGTTGAGTGCGGCGCCGGCGCCCTGGGACTGGCCGACGATCGCCCACTTCTTGGCCAGTGGCAGATCCATCTGCTGCGCCGCGCGGACCGAGTCGACCACCGACTGTGCCTCCGCGGTACCGCTCAGGTAGTTCATGAAGCCCGGTGTGCCGAGGCCGACGTAGTCGGTGGCGACGATCGCATACCCCTGATCGAGCCAATGGCCCAGGTAGGTGGCGTCGCGGTCGCTGTGCGGCAGCACCGACGGCGCACAATTGTCGCCGAGACCGGTGGTCCCGTGCGCCCACGCGATCACCGGATACCCGCCCGCCGGTGCGGGACGCTTCGGCAGGAGCACCTCACCGGAGCTGACCGCCGGGCGCCCGTGGATGTCACGCGTCGAGTACAGGACGCGGTAGGCACGACCGGCCGCCGGGATGCTCACCGACGACGCCAACGGCACCTGCGTGATCAGGGCGCCGGGCGCACCGATCGGTCCGGAGTAGCCGGTGGCGTCGAGTCCGGAGGTGACCGGAGCGGGGGTGGCGTCGTCGTCGGCGTGGGCCGGAGCGGTGGCCAGCGCCGGTAGTGAGATCAGGGTTGCGATGGCGACGGAGGCGAGGGTGAGACGGCGGGTGCGCCGGAGGCGGTGGAACATGGATCGAACCTATCGCCATCGGTTCCCCGCCGTGGCGGCTTGGTCTCGAAGTTGTCCGGCCATCCCGAGTTGTCGGGCCGTCTCCGGTTATCGGGCGCCGGCACCGTCTTGCCCCATATCCTGGGCAGATGGACATACCGTCGGTCACCCTCGCGTCCGGATTCGCGTTGCCGCTGGTCGGCCTCGGCACCTTCGACATGTTGGGAATGCCGTGCGCGCAGGCGGTTTCCCACGCGCTCGACTCCGGGTACCGGCTGCTCGACACCGCGTCGCGTTACTCCAACGAGCTCAGCGTGGGCATGGGGATCGAGGAGTCGCAGATCGACCGCTCCGAGGTGATCGTGCAGACCAAGCTCGGTGGTGGCGACCAGGGCTTCGACGAGGCGATCACTGCGGCCAAGGAGAGTGCGCGTCGGCTCGGGGTGTCCTGGATCGACGTCTACCTGATCCACTGGCCGTGCCCGAGCCTGGGCCGGATGGTCGACTCCTGGAAAGCGCTGCTCACGCTGGCCGACGAGGGGTTCATCCGGGTGCCCGGTGTCTCCAACTTCCGTGAACACCACCTGCAGGCGCTCTACGACGAGACCGGGCGATGGCCCGAGGTGAACCAGATCCAGTGCTCACCGGCGCTGGCACGCGGCGATCTACGACAGTTCATGCAGGACAAGGGAATCCATGCGCAGGCGTGGCATCCGACCGGGCGTAAGGAGGGCATGCTCGGCGACGCCACGATCATCCGGTTGGCCCGCAAGTACGGCAAGTCGCCCACGCAGATCGCATTGCGGTGGGCGGTACAGCAGGAGATCGGCGTGGTGCCCAAGTCCTCACACAAGGGTCGCCAGCTCGAGAACATCGATCTGTTCGACTTCGAACTCGACGCGGGCGACCTCACCGATCTCGAAGAACTCGACCGCGGGGAGGGCGCCGCCCGCAACTCCGACATCGAAGAGGAGTTCTGAACGGGCGCGGTGTCCGAGGGTCTAGGGTGGCAGCGTGCCAGACCCCATCCCCGGTGAGCCGAACGGCCCGCACGAGACGAGCCCGCACGAGATCGGGCACGACGATTTCGCGACCCGGCATGCGCCGATGGTCCCCGAGCTGCCTCTCGACGATCAGGAGGCGTCCACCAACGTCCCGCTGGCGACGCAGATCTTCCGGTTCATCGTCACCGGCGTCGGTTCGGGCATCCTCGACTTCGGTCTGACCGCGATCCTGCAGTACGGGCTCGGGGTGCCGGCCGGATTCGCCAAGGCGGTCGGCTTCGTCTGCGGAACCACCACCGCCTACATCGTCAATCGGCGCTGGACCTTCCGCGCCGAGCCCAGCATGGCCCGCTTCGTTGCCGTCGCCGTGCTCTATTGCGTGACGTTCGTCGTCAACGTCGGTGTCTACACCTTCCTGTCGCACCTGTGGCCGGAGGAACTGCTCTACAGCCTGCTCGCCTACGTCATCGCGCAAGGC
>NZ_MVPX01000320.1:0-15646 GCF_002043085.1 Gordonia sp. i37
TCCCAGGACCTGGTCGGACGGTCGCTCGCGGCGGCCTCCGAAGACGCAGCGCGGCGGCAGTCGAACGCGATCGGCGCCGAGCTCAGTCACATCGTCGATCCACTGCACACGCTGGTCGGACAGATGGCCGACGAACTACGACGTGTGGAACGCGACCGCACGAGTGCCTACGCCGGCCTGTCCGAGCAGGTACGGGGCATGCAGATGATGTCGACGCGGCTCTCCGATCAGACCCGGGCACTGACCAACGCACTACACACCCCGCATCTGCGGGGCCGGTGGGGTGAGGTCCAGCTCGAGCGGGTCGTCGAACTCGCCGGGATGACCCGCCACTGCGACTTCAGCACCCAGGTGTCGGCGAGTTCGGAGGCCGGGTCGGTCCGCCCCGACATGGTGGTGCACCTGGCCGGTGGCCGCGCCATCGTCGTCGATGCCAAGGTGCCCCTGCAGGCGTATCTGCAGGCCGCGGACTGCGAGGACCCGCAGATGCGGCGCGACCTGCTCTCCGACCATGCCCGCGCGGTGCGCGCACACATCACCGCGCTCTCGGCGAAGTCATACTGGTCGGCCTTCGACGACACCCCCGAGATGGTCGTGCTGTTCTTGCCCGCCGACGCGGTGCTCGAGTGGGCGGTGCGCGCCGATCCCACGCTCATCGAGTTCGGCATCACCAAGAATGTGGTGCTCACCACGCCGTCGAGTCTGGTGTCGTTGTTGCGCACCGTCGCGCTCGGTTGGCGGCACGACGCGATGGCACGTGACGCGGCGGTGATCCACGAGCTCGGCGTCGAGCTGCATCATCGGCTCGACTCGGTACTCGGCCATCTCGATCGGGTCGGGACGTCGCTGCGCAGGGCGGTCGATGCCTACAACTCCACTGTGGGAGCACTGGATTCCCGGGTCGGGGTGACCGCCCGCCGGCTGGCATCGCTGGAGGCGCTCGGCGATCTCGAGGAGCCCACCACGGTCCGCACGGTTCACGACACCGTCCGCGAGACCCGCACGGCTGATCACGGGGCCGGGTCGAGCCCGATCGCGCAGTTCGACGCGCACATCACACAGAACGGACATGGCGCCCCGATCGGGTCGCCGGATCGGCCAACATGACCCGGCGGTTGGCGGGAAATCGCGCTTCACCCGGTACCGTCTACATGTGCCCTTTCCGCAACGAAGCTCTTCCGCGGTGCCACTGGACCAGCAGTCGGTGCTGCCGACCGTCCGTGGGGTGCCCTGGTGGGGTGCCGTCCTCATCGCGACAGCGCTGACCGCGATCGGCGCGATCATGGACGCCAAGAATCACGGCAACCTCGGCGCGGTGTTCAATTTCTGCCTGCTGGTCGGGTGCTGCCTGGCCGCGCTCGCCGTACGTCGCCGGGCGTTATTCACCGCGGCCGCCCAGCCGCCGCTGATCGCATTCTGCGTCGGCGTGCTGGCGCTCTACAGCCTCAATGCCGGCAACGCATCCGGTCTCAAGTCCTTGGTACTCAAGGTGCTGCTACCGATCGCCGCCAACTTCCCGTGGATGGCCATCACCTTTGTGGTGACGCTCGTGCTGGTTCTGCTCCGGTGGTTGCTGACCCGGCCCGAGGGCTGGAACGCGAAACTCTGGGGCGGCAAGAGCAACAACCGGCCGCCGGCCAAACGACGCGCGAACAAGAGCACTCGCGCTGCGGGCACACGCGCCTCCGGCGCACGCACCGAGGGCGACAAGGCCACGCGCACTCGTCGGACCGAGACCGCCACATCGTCGAGCAGCCGCGCGGCGACCGCGCGCACGGGTTCGTCTCGTGCTGCCACGAGCACCTCGTCGAGCAGCCGCGCCGCCCGGCAGAAAGACGCCGACGCCCGCAGCACCGCATCGAAGCCCCGCGCGAGCGCATCAGTGGTCGGCGCCGCAGCCACCGCCACCGACGACTCCGGTCGGGCACGTCCCCGGCGAGCACGTGCCGGCGACGCGGCCCGCAAGACCACCGAGTCGTCGGAGGCACCGCGTCGTCGTGCCGGCGATGCCGGCCGACCCACCGCACGACCGGTCCCCGTCACCTCCGAGGAGACCACGCGCATCCCCGCGGATCAGGCCGACCGACCGCGCCCGCGCGCCCGCTCGGCGGCCGCGGACCTCGACCGGTACGAGTCCGGCGCTGCCGCCGCCTATCAGTCGACGCGCTCACGCAACCGCTCCTGACCGGCGCCTCGGTACGTCGCGCCGACGTACCTCCTACGCAATAAGGTGCTCGGACACCCACCGCCCGAGCGTGCGGGCCGCCTCGTCGACGAGTGACGGCCAGTCCATCGCCCCTTCGTCGGCGCCGTCGGTGACCACCTTCACCAGCCGGCAGGGCACCCCGAACGCCGCCGCCACATGGGCAATCGCCGCACCCTCCATGTCGACGAGATCGGCGCCGGCGGCCAGTTCGGCGCGGCGGACCGGGTCGGCGACGAAGGTGTCGCCGGTGGCAAGCACGGTGCCGTCGCCGTCCGGCAGCTCCCATCGGTCGACGATCGGATACCCCATCGCCCGCAGCTCGGTGCTGCTGATGTCGTGTTCGACGACGGCCGACGGTACGAAGAGTCCCTCGTGACCGACCGGCAGATGGTGGTCGTGCAGCGCGCCGGCGGTCCCGATGTTGACGATGCGTGTCACCGCGGGTCCGGTGCTCAGTTCTCGGGTCAGCGCGACCGACGCGGCGACCTTTCCGATGCCGGTGACCAGAAGCCGGGTGCCGTCGGGGATGTGGCGTGCCTCCGACCGGGTCGCGGAGACGACCAGTACCCCGGTATCGGACGACGAGGAATCTGCGTGCATCCGATGATTGTCCGTCAGCCTCTCAGCGGGTGAGCGCGAGGGTTGCCTGCGCCGCCCGCCCCAACGCCGACCCGTAGGAGGGTCCGTGGCCTGCAGCGTGGACGGCCAGCGGATGCAGTTGGTGCAGCGGGATTCGGTCGCGCCACCCGGCCGCCAATGGGTGGGTCTGGTCGTAGGCGGAGACGATGGCGTCGAGTTGTGGACAGCCGAACAGCGCGAGCATCGCCAGGTCGGTCTCGCGGTGACCGCCGTGGGCGGCCGGATCGATCATCACCACTCCGTCGGGTGTCCACATCACGTTGCCGCTCCACAGGTCCCCGTGCAGCCGGCTCGGTGGCTCGTCGTCGTCGAAGACTCCGTCGGCGATGGCCGCACAGGCCGAGCGGGTCAGTTCCTCGTCGTCGGCGGTGAGATATCCGGCGCGGCGCGCGGGTTCGAGGTAGGGCTCGACGCGTTCGGCAGCGTAGAAGGCGCCCCAACTCGCGTGGGTGCGGGAACTCAGCGGCCGTTCGCCGATGAACTGTCGTCCGTGGTATCCGGCGGGCGGCGCACCGAACGAGTCGGCACCCGCGTCATGCATTCGCGCCAGAGCGGCGCCGAACTCGCGTGCGGCGTCGGCGTCGGGGAAGGCGGAGTCCAAGCGCTGCAACTCGATTCCGCTGTCCCACACCGCGATGACGTCGACGACGGGTGCTCCGGCCTCGGCCAGCCACCGTAGACCGGCGGCCTCGGCCGCGAAGAAATCCGGGTCGGCGTCACGGCGGGTCTTGCGGAAGACGTTCTCGTCCAAGGAGTTACCGCTCTCGCGCGGCATCCGGGTCGGCCGGCACGGTCTCGGTCCGCGACACCGCACTGATCCGGGCGAGATGTGCGAATCGATCGTTGGCGATGCGCATGACGATCTCGTAGGGCAACGCGAACTTGCGTGCCCACCAATACCCGAACCGGATGTCGAAGGAGGTGTAGACCATGAACCGATTCTTCTTGATCCCCTTGATGATCGCGGCGGCGGCGGTGTCGGGGGTGACCGAGACGCGATGAAATGCATCGATCTGCTTGGCCACCCGCGGGTCCGTGCGATCGATACCAACGATCTCGACGCTGTTGACCAAGGGAGTGGCGACCGCACCCGGGCAGACCAGTGACACCCCGATGTGGTGACGACGCAGGTCGAATCGCAGAACTTCCGAGACCCCGCGGATACCGAACTTCGATGCGCTGTAGGCGGCATGCCAGGGGAAGGCGAGCAGTCCCGCAGCCGACGACACATTCACCAAATGTCCGCCGTGCCCCCGCCGAACCATCTGTGGCACAAAGCATTCGATGATGTGGATCGGACCCATCAGGTTGACGTCGACGGCCGATCGCCAATGCCGGTGCTCGAGGTTCTCTACGGTGCCCCAGACCGAGATACCGGCGATGTTCATCACCACGTCCATCACGCCGACCTCGGAATCGACCTCATGGGCAAAGCTGCGGACCCACTCGTAGTCGGAGACGTCGCCCGCGGAATGGAAGGCGACGTGCCCGCCGGCCTCGGTGACGGTGGTCACCGCCTCGTCGAGCTTGTCGGCGTGCAGGTCGGTCAACACGAGGTCGGCGCCATCGCGTGCCGCGGCAAGTGCCGTGGCCAAGCCGATTCCGCTGGCCGCCCCGGTGATCAACACCCGGCGTCCGCGCAGGGTGGGAACCGGCGGGTCCATTCTGATCAGGTCGCGTAATGACATGACCTCGACCCTAATCCGACTGTCGAGGACACTCAGCCGATCGGTAGCTTTCCGTCGAACAGGCCGTAGACGATCTCGAGCATGGCGTTGAGCACCTGCGCCGACGCGTCCTGACCCTCGGTGAGCATCAACCGCATGATCTCCGCGGGATCCTTGGTGCCGAGCAGTTGCTGGATGAACGGAAGAACCGCCGACAGTTCATCGTCGTCACCGGACGACTGTGGGGTCGTCGTTCCCGGGGTCGCGGAACCCGGGGTCGTCGTACCGGGTGTGGTGGCACCGGGGTTGCTGACGCCGGGGATCGTGGCGGCCGCAGAGCCCTTGACGTAGTTGATGATCCCGTCGGTGATGGCCATCGAGTACTTGACCTGACCGTCACGGGCGGCCAACGCGGCGGCTTCCTGCGGGTTGGAAAGGTTGCCCATTTCGATGAAGACGGCCGGGACCTTGGTCAGGTTCACCGCCGCGATATCCGAGCGGGTCTGGATTCCGTCGTTCACCCCGGCGTAATTGGCGGCCGGGAAGCCCGCCTTGAGGAAGGCGTCACGCATGATCGTCGACGCCTTGCGGCCTTCGCCGCCCTGTACCTGATTGACCGTCGCATCCGGGATCGGCAGCGTCGGCACGATCATGTGGAAGCCCTTTTTGGTCGTATCCGTACCGGTGGTGGTCGAATCCGCGTGCAGGCTGACCGCGATGGCCGCTCCCGACCGGCTCGCCGCGGCAGCGCGCTCGTCGACGCATCCGCCCCAGCCGGTGTCGTCGGGTCGGCTCAGGACCACCCGCGCGCCCTGACTCTCGAGTCCGGCCTTCACCAGCTGCGCGACGTCCCAGTTGACGGTGTGCTCGGCCACGCCGTTCACCCCGGTCGCGCCGGTCGTCTGGCAGTCCTTGGTACCGCCGCGTCCGTCGGGAACCTGCTTGGCCAGGTCGTGGCCGGCCGCGCCGCCCTGATGGCCGGGGTCGAGGAAGATCGTCTTGCCCGCAAGGCTGGTGCCCGTGGCCGGTGCGGCCGATGCGGGTGCACTTCCGGTGGTGGCGGTGAGCACCGCCGACCCCGTCAGCAGGGCGACGGCCGCAGCCGTGATCGCGAGTCGCGCTCGCGAGCCTCGTCTCCGGGCGATCGACATGTTCGCACATCCTCAGCGTCGTCGTTTCGGTCGTCGCCACCCCAAGTCAAAGCAGCAACACTGGCCACAATAGCCACAGATTTCACACAGTCAAACAGTCGCGGGTGAGATGCGGAAATCGGTGACCTGGGCTGATCGGATTCGTTAGCCAGCTGTGACGTGACGGGCACGGGATCGAGACACGGAGGTCAGCCCAGCCTGGGCGACCCGGGGTCGGCGCAGGTCAGCGCGCGGGCAGGTGTCGGGTGATGTGCAGGATGCCGTGCTCGTCGTCGGCGGTGGTGTCGTCGGCGACGGCCGCGGTCAAGACGCTGAGGACCTCGTCACGGTCGATCCCCGTTCCGATCGCGACGATGCTGGTCTGCCTGGCCTGGCCGGCCCACGAGTCGCGACGCACCTCGACGAAGCCGCCGACCCCGTGCACGATGTGGCGCTGCCGATGCCCCGGCAGGTCGAAGTGCGCGACTCCTTTGATCCGATAGCAACCGACCGGCGGCCGCTCGAGGAATCGCGCGAGCCGGCGCGGGTCCATCGGCGCGGTCGAGGTGAACTCGACCGAGGTGAACTCGTCGTGCAGGTGTCGGTGACCGTGTGATCCCGGCCCGAGATGGTCTCCATGGCCATGCTCGTGCTCGTCGGCGGTACCGCAATCCAGGGTCTCGGAGTCACGGCGTCCGGGATCATGGAGCAACGCATCGAGGGTGAGCTGCACCGGTCCTGTGTCGTCGCCGGCACTGTCCGGTGCGTCGGCATCCGGCGCGACGACCTGATCGAACAGCATCGCCGGGTCGACCCGGGCGTCGATCACCGAGATCTGTGCCGCGGTCGGGTTGAGCTCACGCAGGACCGTCGTGATGTCGTCGAGTGCCTCGGGCTCGACGAGGTCGATCTTGTTGAGTACCACCAGATCGGCGACGGCGATGTGCAGGTCGATCTCCGGGTGCTCGTGTCGGGTACGGGCGAACAACGCCGCATCGACGACGTAGACCAGTCCCCCATACCGCATCCGGGGGTCGTCGGAGCCGGTGACCATGCGGATCAGTGCTCGTGGTTCGGCGATGCCGCTGGCCTCGATGACGATGGCGTCGATACGGGCCGACGGCCGCAGGAGAGTCGACAGCGCGGCGTCGAGTCCGTCTCGGTCGACCGAGCAGCACATGCACCCGTTGGCGAGGCTCACTGCGCCGTCGGCCTGCCCGGCGACCAACATGGCATCGATGTTCACCGCTCCGAAGTCGTTGACCAACACCCCGATTCGCGCGCCGACGGAACCATCGCGACCGCCCTCCCGCAGCAGGTGATTGAGCAGCGTCGTCTTGCCCGACCCGAGGAATCCGGCGACCACGACGACGGGAACGCCTACCCGGCTCATCGCGGCGTCACCGACGGTGAGGGATCACCCGACCCGGTGACACCCGCGGCGGCCAGACAGTCGGCGCAGATGACCGCGAGGTCGCGACCGAGCCGATCGGGATGGTTGGCCACATTGCTTGTCGCCGATCCGCATTCGACGCAGGCCGCGATCACGTCGGGATGGTCGGAGAACGCGACGTTCATCCGGTTGTCGAACACGTAGAGCGAGCCCTGCCAGAGTCCGTCGTCACCGAACTCCTCGCCGTAGCGAACGATCCCGCCATCGAGCTGATAGACCTCCTCGAAGCCGCGGTTGCGCATGAGCGCGGTGAGCACCTCGCACCGCACCCCGCCGGTGCAGTAGGTGACCACCGGACGGTTCTTGAGGTGGTCGTAGGCGCCGCTGTCGAGCAGCGGCACGAAGTCGCGGGTGGTCTCCACCGGCGGGGTGAGCGCGCCGGCGAATCTGCCGATTTCCGACTCGATGCGGTTGCGGCCGTCGAGGAAGACGACGTCGTCGCCGCGCTGCTCGACGAGTTGATGCAGATCGCGGGGGGTCAGCCGGTCACCGCCACCGATCACGCCGGACTCATCGACCTTCAGTTCCTCAGGCGCGCCGAAGGTGACGATCTCCGGTCGCACGCGCACCGACAACCGCGGGAAGTCGTCGCCGGCGCCCTCCGACCACTTGATGTCGGCTTGGGCGAACGGGGGGTATTCGCGGGTGGCCCTGACGTACCGTTTCACTGTGGCGAGGTCTCCGCCGACGGTGCTGTTGATGCCGTGCCGTGACAGGATGATCCTGCCGCGCAACCCGAGAGAGGAACACACGGCCTGCTGCCACAGCCGGATCGCCTCAGGGTCGGGCAACGGGGTGAACACGTAGAACAGGACGATCTTGGGGGTCGACACAGTGCAAGGGTACGGATCGCGATGGTCGCGCCGCGTGTCGATATCAATGGCCGCGATCGGGATCGTCCTCCTCGGCGCCGGCGCGACGGCATGCTCGCTGTCGGGCGGCAACGGTCCGTCCCAGATCGTGCTGCCGCCGACCGATCAGCTGACCACCGAGTCCGATGCCCCGAGCACATCGACGACAACCGCCTCGATCACCAACACCGCCACCGAATTACCGGATTGGAGTATTGGCCGGGTGGTCTCGCTCGCACCGCGCGCCGATAATTCCAATTATCACGACGGCGCCACCGGCTCGACGGATCCGCTGCAAGAAACGTCGGGATTTCACTTCTCCACCCCCGACCGCAACCTCAGTTGTTCCACCGGCACCAATGGGCGGGCCACGTTGGCATGCCGCATCAACAACGCAGCTGCGAACGGCACTCCCCCGGCATCGGAGCCATCGAGCTGTCAATGGGCAGCAAACCTGATCACCCTGGGCGCCGACGGCCCCACTCACGGCGCCTGCTCCAACGAGTATCCGGTGCTCTATCGCAGTTCGATTGTCGACTTCGGGACGACGATCGCCATCGGTCGATTCCAGTGTCTGGTCTCGCCGTCGGGCACGTATTGCCTCGAGTCGACGTCCGACACCGGATTCGCAGTCACCTCAACGGGTTATCGCAAGATCTACGCGAACGAGCGCGCACCGCAGTCGCTTCTCGGGCTCGACGACACTGACTCCACCGACGCCGACGGCACTCCGTCCGACACTGATGAACCGTCGAATCCCGCACCACCAAGCTGAGGATTCCTTCACGTTTTTCGCCGATTTTCGGCGTCTGTTGAGTGAGTGATTCTTTCAGGTTTCTCTTATTCGATTCCGGCTACCATACGGCTACGCCCCCCACATTCTGGGCAGTGCCGACATTTCGGTGACGCCCGGCAGCCGTCATTCAGGGCGGGCAGAAGTGAAGGCTCTGGAGGTCCACATGGCAAAGGTTCAATCGGTCGAGATCGTCGACGACATCGACGGCAAGATTCTCGACGAATACGAGACCGTTCGTTGGTCGATCGACGGCAAGGATTACGAGTTCGACACCTCGGCACGCCACGCTCAGCAATTCCGCGACGCGGTGGCCCGATACATCGAGGTGTCGCGCACCGCTGGTTCGGCCCGCAAGCCGGCCGCCAAGCGCGCCACGAGCGGCGCGGGCACCCGCAGCAAAGAGCAGACGCAGGCCATCCGCAAGTGGGCAACCAAGAACGGGTTCGAGGTCAGCGACCGGGGCCGTATTCCGGCCAACGTGCTCGAGGCCTTCGAAGCGGCTCACTGACCCACCCTCTGCCGCCGTGCAGCGACGCCTGCCGACGCTCGACGCGGCCCTGGCCGAACGCTCGGCTCGCTCGTTGGTGACCACCCGTTACAGTCGAGTGCGTGACTGAGCGGCGCAAGACCTCGAACGCCTCGCGCGCGAAGCCCTCGGCCGCGTCGTCGCGGAAATCCGCCACCTCGACGCCGTCCGGCCATCAGCCCCGGTCGACCTCCAGCAAGGCGACCTATGTGCTTGTCGGCGTCGCTGTGGTGGCAGTGGCGGCGCTGGTCATCCTCGGCTTCGTCTGGAACGCGAACAAGAAGGACCTGGGGCCGGTCAGCGATACCGTGCTCAACGAGAACGCCGCGCTGATCGTGGGTGAACCCGCCGCCCCGACCACCATCGATGTGTTCGAGGACTTCCTCTGCCCGGTGTGCCAGCAGTTCGAGAAGCAGTCCGGCCAGCCGATCATCGATGCCGTCAATTCCGGCAAGCTCCGGGTGCGCTATCACATGCTGACGTTCCTCAACTCGAGGTCGGCGTCGGGTGACTACTCCGAACGCGCCGCGGGAGCCCTGCAATGTGTCGGTGACGCCAAGGACCCAGCGCTGTTCTTCCGATTCCACACCGCGCTGTTCGTCGATCAGCCCAAGGAGAACGGCGACTCCGACCACTCCAACGCCCAGCTGGCGCAAATCGCCGCCGCGCAGGGAGCCGCTCCCCCGACGCAACAGTGCATCGCCACCGGCGCCAAGCTCGCCGAGGCAAAGCAGGCTGCAGCACAGTCGCGCACTCAACTCGAAAAGGCCATGGAAAAGACGGCAGTGGGCACCCCGACGGTGTTGCTGAACGGAGAGCCGGTCAACGGGATCACCGACGGCCCGGGGTGGCTGACGGCCATTCTGACCAAGGAGACCGAGTGAACCACTGACCTCCGAGACCGCGTCGCTGACAAGGCGATTTGTTTACCGTTCACGCGATGGTGTAACTTCGCCAGTGCCCATTTCGAGGGGCGAGAGAACAGAATACGGGGCTATGGCGCAGCTGGTAGCGCACCACACTGGCAGTGTGGGGGTCAGGGGTTCGAGTCCCCTTAGCTCCACAAGCAGAAACCCCCTCCGAACTGCATCGGAGGGGGTTTCTCGTTCCCGGGGTAACCCGCCCCAGAGCCTCAGTGGGCCAACAGTGGGCCAAGGGGTTTCAATGGCCCAACGGTGGGCCTCACAGCCGCCCGTTGGCGAAGGGCAGACGGCCGTGGTGGTCACGGAACGTGGCGATCATGGCGCTCTCAGTCGGGGCGGCCTTGGCGTCCGATGTCTCGCGCCAGCCGACGAGAAGGTCGGCGTGATCGGCGAGCTGCCAGACACGGCGGCCTCCGGTGTGCGCGACGGGCTCACCGGCCCCATATCGGCGGTACTCGCTCAGGCGCACATGGAGTCCGCGACGCCCGGTCTTTCCGGCGTTGGCTTTGCCGATATAGATCACACGGCTCTCCGGTACCCAGCGATCCTGGAGGGCGGCGACGGGCTCGGTGCGGTCGATGCCTTTGAAGTGCCCTGCCGGTGACACGTCGAGGAACTGAGGCGGTGTGTCGGTGGGCCGCACCACGACGTAGACGCCCGGCCCACGGGGCACGTCGGCGCTCGGCAGTTCACTGAATCGGACCCAGCCGTAGAACAGCGAGAGGTCGATCTCAGACGGCAGGTCGCCGCCGTTGGGGTGCTTGCTCATCCGAACAGTGACCCACCGGCGGCGCGCAACTCATCGGACTTCGCGTCGGCGTAGACGGCCAGACTCATTTCCGGTGAGTGGCCGTGCCAGGCCGCGACGACGTGGACCGGGAGCCCACGGTCGAGCATCAGCGACACGGAGGTGTTGCGAAGTCCCTTGAGCTGGATGCGCCGCAGACCGGCGCTCTCGCGGATGCGCTGGAACTCATCGGTCCACCATTCCGGCGGCACGGGCGTCCCATCCTCGCGCGTGGCGACGAGTTGGTCCTCGTCCCACCCGGTGCCCAACGCCAGCGCCTCAGTTTTCTGGCGGCGCTTGAGGGCTTGGAGGGCGGCGACGACATCGGCGGGCAACGGGAGGTCCCGGCGTGACCGGCGCGACTTCGGCAGCCCCTCGTCGGTGCGGCCCGAATCCAGCGCCACGCGACCCCGACGAACATGGAGGACATCGCCCTCGATGGCCGACCACCGCAGGCCCAGGACCTCGGATCGGCGCATGCCGTAGATCGAGAGCAGCCAGCAGGCGTACAGGCGGTGATCGGCGACGGCGGCGCGGAACGCCTCAGCCTCGGCCAGGGTCCACGACTTCGCCGTGACTACCTCATCGTCGGTCTCTCCGATGGGGTCGGCGGGCCGCTCCACCAACGCAATGACGTTGCGCGGCAGAACACCCTGATCGACGTACGACTTCACGACCATGGTGAACACGGTGAGCGTCGAGCGGACCGTCACTGGCTTGACCCCACCGCACGGTTCGTCGTCGGCCTTCTGGGCCTGGGCGGGTCCGTAGACCGCGCGGCGCAGCCGGATCACACGGCCTCGCTGTGCGAGATCGGAGAGCCGTGTGGCAGTGTCCTCACCGGGAAACGCTGCCGCGATCTGGGCGGCGGTGATGCCATCGGGGTGCTTCTCGACCAGCGCGACGATCCGGCCGGGAAGGCTGTGTGGCACAGTATGTTTGACGCTCTGTCGGCCGCCGGTCAGCATCCACGAGACCAGTGCGTCGCCGTCGTCCTTGGTGAGCGCCTGGAGCTTCTTGCCGCCAAGGAACCGCCGCACGGGCTTGAGGCTAGTGGCGTAGCCCTCCAGCGTGACCGGCCGGACCCCACGGCGACCGGCCAGCCACGCGTCGCACGCCTCGTCCACGGTCATCGCTGTGGGCTTCGAGTAGGTGCCCGCCGCGACCTCAGTGGTGATGCGGCGGTACTCACGGCGCGCCTCGGCCAGCGTCCGGTAGGTGAACCGACGCCGGTCCCTGGACCCGTCCGGCTTCGCGCCGACATCGACGCGGAACTCGTAGCTGACCGCTCCGTTGGCGGCGGTGCGCTTGCTGATCGGTTCGGCGCGGCGTTTGCGGTTGCTCTCGGTTGTGCTCATCGGGTGGCGTCCTTCTGTCGTGGCTGGGGGCGTTTGGGGAGGTCGGTGGCGTCGAGGTATCCGGCGTCCTTGGCCTTCTTGATGAGCCGGTCGACGGTGGCCTTAGTTAGGTGCATCTCCTCGGCGACGGTGGCGCGCACCGGCAGCCCGTTGGACACCGCGATCAGGGCGCGCTGGGAGACCTCCCACACGCGCGGATCGGCGTCGTCGGGCCGTACGGACGCATCGAGGGTGTAGCCGACGGCTTCCACTCCCAGGTCACACAGCTCGCGGGCGGCGGTCTGTACCGCTGTGTAGGCCAGCCGACGGGCCGGGATCGCCCGCAGCGCGTGGTAATCGACGGTTGCGCCCTCGTCGGCGACGACGGTCAGCTCACGGATGAACGGCCCGTCGGCGTCGGTGCCGGATCGCACGTGGAAGGTGAATGGCAGATCGTGGAGCCGAATCTCGGTGCGGCCCTCAGGTGTTCGGTGCGCGGACACCACGTCGCCGCGCTTGGGGAGTTCTCGGTGAGTGCTCATGACGCGAACTCTATAACCTGGACATTCCGCGAGCAAGCCCTCACGCTTATGTACATGACCGCACACAGTGAACAGAGCACCACGACGGCGATTGACGAATTGCGTAGCGGGCCGCCGACTCTCAGCGTCGGACAGGCCGCCGCCTATCTCGGGGTGAGCCGTGCCTACGGCTACGAGATGGCCCGCGAGGGCCGGTTACCGGTGATCAAGCTCGGGTCGCGCCGGGTCCGCGTGCCCACGGCGGCGCTGATCAAGATGCTCGGCGCTGACGCCTGAGAGTGCGCGTAGGGAATGCTCGGCGCTGAGGTCTGAGGTCCCACCCACGGCGCTCGAACCGAGATACGCTGTGGCGTAGGTGATTACTCCTCACCGGTGTGCGCTGCGGGCGAAGCAGCGATGCGAAGACCCCCATGAGGCCATGGGGGTCTTCGTGTGTTCGGGGGTTGGTCAGCCGTCGCCCTGAGCCTCGTCGGCCCGACGCTGGAGTTCGGTCTCCAGGGTCAGTTCGGGTGGTGGAGGGTCGTCGGGCTCGCTGATCTTGAAGCCGAACTTCCCGTCGCACTTCGTGTGGTCACCGTCGCTCGCGTAGAGGTGGGTGCAGCCCCACTGTTCTGCTGTGGCGAGCACGGTGGCGTCCGGCCCCTTGAGCTGGTGCTCGACGGCGATCTCAGCGGCCCGCCGGGCGGTGCGCTCTGATAGCTCGGCGACCATGAAGTTCGAGCGTCTGATCCAGCCGAGCGCCTTGGCGATCCGCTCCTCGCGGTCGTCCTTGGGCAGGTGGTGACCGCGAACTGTTGGCGCACCGGCGATCTCGGCGATGACGATGGCGGGTAGCAGGACGGTGTAGCGGTCACTGTGGCCTTTGAGTAGGTGTTCGGCACGGTCGGCCTTCGCCCTGTCGTCTGCGATCAGGAAGTCGAGGATCACCGAGGTATCGACCGCGACCCGCGTCAATTTGTCAGCCACGCATCATCCTCACCCACTCTGCCGGGTCGGCACCGCCGAGCCAGTCACTTCCCAACAGCCCCCGGCCCTCGCTCGTCGGCGCGGGCTCATGTGGACCGGCGACTGGCTCGATGCCCTCGATGGTCACGTACGCGATATGGCCCGTTGCGTCGCGGGCGATCTCTCCCCATGCTTCGACCTGCTGCTCCAGGTGCTTACGGACCTGATCAGCGTTCTCGGCAGCGAACCGGAGATCGATTGCTTCGCCGGTATCGGCCCGTCGTAGACCGGCGGAGCGTCGGCCCCGGTCATTGGTGTAGCGGTACAGGTGGCCGCGCACAGAGCCCAGCCCGCGCGATGAGGGTGCGAGCGCGGCCTCGGCGTTCGTCTGGATTACCCCGTCGATGGCGGATATCGCGTCACCGATGCGCAGGCTGATTGACTCCACACCGCGCCGAGTGGACACCTTGGCCAGCCCCACCGTTGCGATGAGGGTGTCGCGAGTCCAGCCGCGCGGAGACACTGGGCCGCTGCGCAGTTCCTCGATACCGTCGGCGAGCGTGTCCAGCGGCGAGTCTGCGGCCACCATCGATATGTGGGCGCTTCCGCCCCGCAGGTTGGTCAGTATCAGCCGTGCGTCGTCACCGTCGTTGATGCTGGCGACGAGACTCTCGATCTGTTCGATGGCATCAGCAACCGCCCTGGGGTCGAGCGCTTCGCCCTCCAGGTCCACGGTGATGTCACCCTCGCCAGCCAACGTCTGCCCTCACTTCCGCGAGTGGTCTGCCCCATGATGCCCCACATTGTCGCGATCTGTACCGACATATTCGGGGTTGTCGACCGACTACCGGTGGGATGGGTCACACTCGCATGCCTACGGGCCGGTCCAGATCCAGTTCAGTGGACGGCGGACTGTGGTCGGTGTTCGTCGTCGTACCACCGGATGAATCGCTCGACTGAGCCCCACCCCTGGGTGACGCGATCATGGAGCGCGCGCTGATCGTGGCCGGGCACCCAACGCCGCCCACGTGATAGCTCGGCTCCACAGCCGCACAGGCAGATTGAGTCGGAAGCGTCGTCGGGCAGGTAGCGCACGGGGTTGCGGAAGGGGTCGATAGTGGTGTCGATGAGCCGGTCATAGTCGGCATCGCCGGGGCCGAGGATGCGTGCGGCGCCCACCGCCTGCTTAACTCCGCCGCCGTGAAGGGGGATGTCCTCGATATGGTCGACCTCGGCGATGATCTTGATGACGTGGCTCAGGCTCATCGTCGCGATTCGCTCGCGATTGCCCTTGCTGTGCGCGATCTTCCACACGCCCCTGTTCTGTTCGAAGTTCACGGCGTCGGTGGCGTGTGGGTCGTATCCCGCCCATGTTCGGTTCCAGATCGAGGGGTCCTCGCCGACGCGGGTGCCTGGGCCGACCGGGTACTTGTCGACAAGATTGAGGTTGATCATTGCGCTGCCTCTCGGGTGACTGTCTGGGGTACACGCCGAGGGTACGTCAAAGTTAAAGGCTAGGGCAAGGGTGTAACTTTAAGAGTCTCAGCGGGTGCCGACGGGGTGAACGGTGAAGCTGCCGGGCACGGAGCCGGATCGGATGAGGCTCAGCGCGTGGTTGCGGGTCGGTTCGTCGGCGTCGGCGGGCAGGAACAGTGCCTTATCGATGTCGGTCTGGCTGATCCGGCGTGAGGCGTATAGCTCGCGGGCCAGCCCGGTGATCGACGGCCAGCAGTTCGCGACCAGCCTGGGGACCTGGCCGGAGGGGTCACCGGCGGCGCGGAGGGCGGTGGCGTCGTGGTGGTGGTGCGCCATGACCAGACGGAGACCTCGCGGTGTCGGCGGGG
>NZ_MVPX01000321.1:0-3448 GCF_002043085.1 Gordonia sp. i37
GGTAGTGAGCCCCGCGCGTTCGGGATCGTCCGGCGTCAGCACCGACTTCTCGACCGTCGCACCGTAGACGGTGGCGATGACCGCGTGCGCGCTCTCGTGGATCGCGGTCAGCATCTCCTGGCGCGCGGCGGGTGTCATCGCGGTGGCGGTCGAGGTCACACTGCTCACGGTTGGTGCTCCTGGTCGTCGGGGTGGTGAGGGTGCCGACGCCGACCGGCGGTCCGTAACCAGTCCCGGTCGGCGTCAGCGGTGCAGGTGGCGGTGGGAGTGAAAGGCGGAGAGGGGGCCACCGCCACCTGCTGCGGTTGGTGGATCAGGTGATGGTCGCCGCTGCCACGGCCTTCTCGTAGCCGATCACGACCGAGCGTTCGGCGACGGCCACGAACTGGTTGTAACGGGCCTCGATGGCTTCACGCAGGACCGGCTGATCGCGCCACCCGAACGTCGGGCTGGTGCCGACGATGGTGTCGCCGAGCCCCTCGATGTATCCGCCGCCGAACACCCAGGTGTGACCCAGCGGTGAGCGCGGGGAGTTACCGCCGGACAGGATGATCAGACCGAACCGCTGTGCGGCGGCGGCCAGACCGGCGCTCGCATGAATGAGACCGGTGGTGTTGGTCTTGGCGAACTCGGCCTCGATGTGGCTCACCGCCGCGATGAGGTCGGCGGCCGGTGCCGGGGTGCACGCGTCGATCAGGAGGCGCGCCGCGAACTCACGCTCCACGGCGACCTGCTCGGTGATCCGCAGATCCTGCAACGCGCGTTCGCGGACCTCAGCCTGTGAGGGGGCGGTCAGGTCGCCCTGATCGAACGCCCACGCGGTGAGCGGGTCGAACGGGGCCGGGATCGCCGGACGCTCACCGTCTTTCAGCTCGCCGGGCTCGGGGTCGCACCAGTCTGCGCCCCAGATACGGAAGGCGTCCTCGCCGCCGAAGTTGTGTGGCCGGACACGAACGCCCGAGGCGAGCCAGCGGGGTGCGCCGGTCTCATCGGTCCAGGCGGTGGCCGGATAGAGCCCGTTCGGGGCCGGGTTCACCAGCGGTGCTTCGAACTCGACGGGGCTGAGGGTTTGGGCCGGTGCGGTCATCAGATGTTCTCCTGGTCAACGCCGATACCGAGTTCGGCCAAGGTGGCGCGGGCCGCCTCAGCGTCGGCGTTGGGGTTGGCGGCTGCGGCGGCGTGCATATTTTGTGCGCGGTAACTCCGTGCCCGGTCAATCCGCCGATGCAGATCGAGAACAGTGCGGTCGAGAGACCTCAGCGCGTCGATAAGTTCGTCGCTCACCGAGGCCAGACCCCGGCGCGAGTCCGACTGTCGGCCGAGAAGATCGCTGAGGGGTCCGCTGATGGATGCCGCGAGGTTGGTGAGGGGCTGAGCCCACCGGCACTCGATGAGCGCGGCACGTGTGATCTCAGGGGCGGGCTTGGCCGCCAACGCCTTGAGGGCAGCCCGGGCGCGGGGCCGGTCGGTGTCGCGCACGCGAGAGACCTTGGCCGCGTGGACCAGATTGCGGGCGCGGTCACACAGCTCCTCGACCGCGCCGCTGATCGCGGTCACCGACTCGATGTAACCCGGTGTCCCAGGGCACGGCTCGGTCGCCAACTTCGCCTCGGCGGCACCGAGGACGGCGCGAAGTTCCTCACCGAGATCGAACGCCGCGTCGAGCTGGATCGGTAGGTGCTTGCGCCGCCGGTCCCGTAGCTCGTCCTGGCTGTAGTTCGGTGTCGGGGCGTCGATGAACTCTCGGCGGCGGACGCCGTAGCCGGTCGCTCCGGTGACGACCGGTGTCGGCCGGTCGGCGGTCACGGTGGCGGTTAGATTGACCATAGTCTCAATTCCTCACAAGTCGGTATTGTGTTGCGGCGGTGTTGGATTCATTGTCGTCGGCGGTAGCTCTGGGGTCCAGGGCTGGCGTGTATCTGCGCGCCGCGATGACGACGGCGGTCACGACGGTCACGGCGGTGCCGATGATCTCCCGGGCGAAGAACGCGCCGACCACGAGCGCGATGGTGACGGCGGCGCTCATCAGACGGCCAGGCCAAGGTCGGGCTCACCGCGTTCTGTGGACACTCGGTGAGCCTCCTGGCAGAAGCCGTCGCACAACCCGACATACGGTGTGCCGCCGACCTTCACCTCCACGACCCGACCCGCGTTGGCGAGCTTGTCGAGAGCTTCCAGACGCCGCCAGTATCCGCTCGGCAGATGGGCGGCGATCAGCGACCACGGCCACAGGGGCGGGTCGTCATTGGGGCTGGGCGACAGATCGGTGAGCAGGTCGATGATCTGCTGGGCGATCTCGTCGGCGCTGACGGTTGCGGACATGTTCGGACTCCTCAATCGGTGCGAGTGAAACGTGGTTGCTCCGGGTGGGTGTGAGGCTCCGGCGGGTGGGGTCAGGTGGTCAGGCGCTGGGCGAGGTCGGCGCGGTCGTCGGTGGTCAGCGTCGGCAGCTCGGCGTCGAGCGTGCGGCGAACTCGCCAGTAGCTGAGGGCTTCCCGGCACCGTTGGACACGCGGGTCGCGCTCGCTGGCACCACGCCCCTTGTATGCGGCGAGCCGTGTCGACCACGAGCGCGGCGGGGTATCGCTGCTGCGGGTCGGCGCGGTGTCGGTGGTGCTCATGACCTCATGATCACATTAGCGTGGCGGTTACGCAACGGCGACACGACGCTAAATCGTAAGCGGCACAGGGTAGTTCACCGAATCACTCGGTGTTTTCGAGGGTGGGGATGGAGGTGCCCGGCAACGACGAGACCCCCTCGGCCTACCTGCGGGCTACGGGCAACGCGCTAGGCGGAGGGGGTCTCAGTTCGAGAGTACGGCACTGAGGCTCTGGTGCTGTGTTGTAACACATCTCGGTGCCGCAGACGGCGGGGAATGGCAGCCGTTTTCCCACAGCTTGGGCCAGCGTTGGCCCACTGAGTCGGCGGCCGTTGCGGTGCGGGTCCGCGACACACAGCTCCTCGCCCTGGTCAGGGCCGCAATCGGTGACGCGGTGAGGGCTGCGAGAAACCCTGGTCCACTTGATTGGTGATCAAGCACTCAGGGTTACGACCACCCGGCGGCCTCGCCATCGACGGTGATCTGAGGCTGACGACGACCGCCGGTGATCGACCTCGCCAGCGCAGGGTTCACGTATCCGTTCGGGCCAAAGGTGCCGGGTGGCACCGAGTATCGGCGTTGCGAACTCGTGGTCTGTCCGGTCATCACAACTCCGGTGGTCTCAACGTCCTCGATGATCTCGGCGTCAACGACTTCGGTGGCGTCGGCGTCGGATTCGGCCTCAGTGGCCGTTTGGGTATTCGGGGGTCCATCGACACCGGCGTCGGTCTGGTCGGCCGTCAGCGCCTCGCTCAGCGTCGGGGCGGGCAACTCGGGGGGGCGGTCATCAACGATGTCAGCCCAGTTCGTCCGGTGCCACAATGCGGTGCGCTCCTCAACGCTGAGCG
>NZ_MVPX01000322.1:0-10957 GCF_002043085.1 Gordonia sp. i37
TGCGGTCATCAACGATGTCAGCCCAGTTCGTCCGGTGCCACAATGCGGTGCGCTCCTCAACGCTGAGCGCTTCGAGGACCTGCTCGGTGATCCGAAGATGACTCGGCCAGAACGCGTTGCCACGAGCGACGTTCTCGTAGACCTCGATGATGCCGGTGGTGATCTCGGTGTCCACGGCGTCAGGCGTCAGGTCACCGTCGACAATGCGCCTGTCGACGGCGAGCCCTGAGGTCAGCAGGTTGAGCGCGTCGGCGTCCAGGTTGGCGTCGGCAGCGGCGCGCGCGACACCCATCGCGGCCTTGACCGCGTTCGCCTTGGGACTGGTGGGGGTATCGGTCACGGGACGACCTCGCCTTCGATGGTCTGGAGGAGTTCACGTTCGAGCTGGTCGAACCTGTCGGCGGTCGCCACGGCGACCTGGTGTTGATGGCGCTCGGGTGCGTGGAGGCCGTAGAGCTTCGCGAGTTCGTTGTCCTGGGCGTTGATCGTCCTCAGCAGAGACGCTGCCGCCGACCAGTCACCGGCAGCCATAGCCCGCGCGAGAGCCTTCGACGCGACGCCGGTGGTAACTCGCTTGCGCTCCATGATCTCTGCGAGCACGGTGTCGCCGTCGGGAACAGGGTTGCGCTCCAGGTAGCGCTTGTACGCGTTCTGGGTGCCACCGATGCTGGAGTATCCACACTCATCGCGGATCGCCGACCACGAGAGCCCAGCGACGGCGCGCAGATAGTAGACGCGCTCAGCTCGGGCACGAGCGTCGCGGAGGGGCATCACTTGGGCCATACCTCAGACATACCTCAGAAGGGTGCATCGACAACAGTGCCCAAACTCGGTGTTGTGCTGAGGGATTCGTTGTCGCGGACTCGCGCGATGTCACCTGGAGCGAGACCCTTAGTGGCACCGTCCGCAAGGGTGCAGAGCTACGCGTGTACATCTGCACCCTTGCCTTCTTACCTTCTTGCCCCCTTACGTCAAGAGAGAAGAAGGTAATTGCCTACCTCCCCAGGATGAGACGTGCGCTCTTGCTCTCGTGGATATGTCGCTGACCAGCTAAGGGGGCAAGAAGGCAAGAGTGCAGGTGTACGCGAGACCGTGCCCCCTTGCATCGATCACCTGACCGGGAGTGAACCTGACCCGGCCAAGGAGGCCGACGATGTAGGCGACACACAGCTCACCGCCACCGGCCGCTGTCCTGATCGCGAGCCCGCGTCGCCGAGCAGTCGCCGCAGCCCGAGGCCAACAAAGGAGCCTGTCGGGTGACCGCGACACGGAGCTGTGTGTCCGTGTCACCGACGGCGGCCGCCTTCCTGAACGACTCCCAGATCGTCTGTCGCACAACGCCTACACCCGTAGCCGTTGTGAACACGCGGTTCTCCGGGAGCGTGATCGGGCGGGCAACCGTGGTCTATAGTTGTCAGCAACGCGCCGGTGTTGATTGCCTCAGCAGGTAGCCGACGCGTCGTCCGAACTCGATGAACCACCGGCGCTGACCGAGACGCACCGGCAGGCACGACACGCGACATTCAGCGGCTGCACCGGGCGCATCAGCGTCTACACGGCACACCGCGCCCAGGGTCAGAGCTGAGGTGGCCTCATTACCGGGCGGGACCGTGGAACCGAACCGAGCAATCGGGAGTTCCACTGATGTCCGACCAGCAGCACGCCCTCACCGCCGAACAGCTCGCGCAGCGCTATGGCGTCTCCATAGAGACCATCCGCCGCCTGGTCAAGCGCGGCCTTCCTCACTACCGCCTCGGTGGCCGTCTCTTTCGGTTCAACCCCGACGAGACCGATGTCTGGATGCACAGCCATCACCGCGCGCCCTCAGCGTCCAATTCTGACGACGACTACCGCGCCTACGTGCGCCAGATTGTCGCCGCCGCCCCCGAACTGAGCGCGGAGCAGGCCGAGCGTATCCGCGCGATCCTCGCTGACGGCTGAGCGCCCAGCGTGACGCTCACACATTCGCATCTGCCCCAGGAACGAGAGAGCGCCCGCCCAGCGCCGAGATCGCTGGACGGGCGGAGTTCCCTGATAGGAAGGCCACGACGATGACCACTGCCAACAATACCGCGACCGCAAGCCCCGGCGGGCGAAGCGGCGAGCGCCCCACCGGGCGCGTTCTGGAACTGATCTCTGCTGACGATATCGAGGACGATGCCCCGACCTGGGTCTGGGAGTACGACGGCGGCGGGCGCATGATGCTTGGCACCCTCGCGATCCTCGCCGGTCGGCCCGGGGTCGGGAAGTCAACGGCAGCACGCTGGCTGGCGGCCGGGTTCACCACCGGCGCGCACGAGGGATGCTTCCACGGCAAGCCTCAGAACGTCGCGTATATCGCGACCGAGGAGTCCTGGCGGCACATGATCAAGCCGAGCCTGCGGGCCGCCGGTGCCGACATGAGCCGGATCAAGTGCGTTCAGGTCAGCAAGGGCGGCAAAGAGTCGAAGCTGCTCGTCGCCAGCGATGAGGAGGCGCTGACTGCGGCATTCATCGACGCTGATGTCTCGGTCGTCATCCTTGACCCGCTGATGGGCACCGTGGACGGCAAGACCGACATCTACCGCAACAACGAGACCCGTGACGCCGTGCTCACCCCGTGGAGCCGGATCGCTGACAAGATCGGCGGCCTGGTCATCGGCATAGCCCATCTGACGAAGGCCCCCTCCGGTGACATCGTGGCCGCGATCCAGGGATCCTCCGCGTTCGGCGAGGTGGCGCGTTCGGTGTTCGGGTTCGCGAAGGACGACGACGGCAACCGCATCATGTCGCAGGCTAAGAATTCCGGTGGCCGAGAGGACCTGGCGCTGGAGTACGCCATCGATCCGGTCGAGGTCATCACCGACACCGGAAAGCGCGCTGAGGTGGCGCGGTTCCAGATCACCGGAAAGTCTGACCGCAACGTCGGCGACGTGCTGCGCGAACAGTCACGCGGCGGTCGGGGCTCCGGTGTTGGCGGTGCCGCCGTGGGGCGGTGGCTCGCCGAATACCTCGCGGACGGTCCTCGCTGGGCGGCAGCCGGTATCGCGGCGGGTGAGCGTGAGGGCTACTCGAAGGACCGTCTCAAGCGAGCGCGTCTCGACTGCGGAATCGAGTCTGTCCGAGACGGGAAGGCCGGGCGCTGGTACTGGGCCACAGCCGAGCAGATCACCGCTGAGCAGAAGCCCGGCACCGACGAGCCCGTCACCCTGGCTGACCCCGCACCTAAGCGTGAGGTCAACCCGTTTCCCGGCCCGAGTGAGGGGCATGCCGACACGGCGACGCGCGTGAGCCAATAGCAGGGTGTCGCGCCGACCCAGGCGGTACGGTTCGGCATGACTTCGGACTTCCCAACCGCTATACCGGTTCTGGCCGTGCGCGTCGGCGACACGATCTTCAAGGATCGCGCGACTCAGCCGCTGACAGTGGACGAGATCGACTGGGTTCTTGAGCATGAGCACGGGCCAGTTGCGCGGTTCATCGGTGTACCAGAGGGCAACGCGCGGCGGACTTGGGTCTACCGGCTGTCGGGCGTCATCGGGTGCTTGAACGCGCCGGATGACGAAGCCCTGGAGGAGCGGGAACCTACGCTTCGCAGCGTCGATCTGATTGGTGGCGACAAATCCCGCGGGGTGGTGTCTCAGTACGAAATCGCTGCCAAAGACCTAACAGGCGACCACCTCGGCCTATTCATCGGTGCTCATTCGGATGACGGCAAGTTCAACGTTCCCGCGCAGATCATCCAGATTCACCAGATTCCTAACCGCGCAACGCGCCCCGGCGCAGTCGTCAAGGTGAGAATCGGGGAGACACCCAACCAGCCAGCACGTGTTGACGGCGGGCTATATCCGCCGGACCAGGTGTTCGAGATCATCGAGCTGTACCAAGAGGGTGATCCGAAATATCGCCACCCTCGCTGCTACGCGAATACCCGTGGGGGTTGTTCGGCGACGATCTCGGGTGAGCACTACGTGTCCCACGGCCTCATCAAGCTGTTCACCTTCGATGACCCAAACGCGACCATCCAGCACAACCACGGAGCGGGAATCGTGCGGCCCGTCAAGCCCAAAAAATTCGTCGCCAATGTGCTCTGCACCAGCCACAATCACGGACTTCACCCGGCGGACGACGCCGCTATCAGTTTCGCCCGGTTCATCCGAGACGTTGCGCTTGAGTGGCGCGGTGGAGCAGGTGAGTGGGGAGAGGAGGATGAGGTGCACATCTCAGGCGACGACTTCCAGAGGTGGGCGTTGAAGCTCCTGTTGAATCACGCCGCCGCGAACGCTTTCACAGGAAACGGTGGCCGTGTGTTCACGCCGATCCCCCCGGAGGCCGTGGATATCTTGCTCGGCCGCGCCGAGTGGCCAGAGACATGGGGAATGTGCGTGGCGAGCCAAGTGGACAGCCCACTTACCTTCGACCCCTTCAGCAACCCCGAGCCGATATTTTCCGACTGGTGGTCTGCGCAGCCGTTCCTGGCCAACGGAACCAACGCGATCTGTGGAGGTACGGTCCGCCTGGCTGGTGTCGACTTCGGAATTACTCTGTTCAATCAAGGTCGGGAACTGGAGGCGTTCGACGCGCCCGAGAATCCGAACAGGGGGTCAATTCAACGTCCCAGCTTCATGCGGTGGGAGTTCGAGGGGGTCGGGAAAACAGTCCATTTCTCGTGGGATGACGGCTGGGAACACAAGACCATCACGTACTCGATGCGGCGCTGAACGAAGGTCACGGCGGCACCGGCCCAAACCCCGACAGTGGGCCAACAGTGGGCCAAGACGCGCAGAAAGAACCCGATACAGCGACACACAGCCTAGACACTGCATCGCTCTGACCAGCACATACTGGACTGATCGCTACGGCGTTCCACAATCTCCCCAGCACTGGCAGTGTGGGGGTCAGGGGTTCGAGTCCCCTTAGCTCCACTCGAGAGCAAGCCCCTCCGACTTCGGTCGGAGGGGCTTGCTCGTATTCAGGGCGAACTCGGGCACGACCGGATCAGCCGGCCCTGTGTCAACGTTGCGCATTCACGATCTCGGCGAACTTGGGCAGCAGCGTCCGGTTCCAAGACCGTTCGATTCCGTTGCGCGCAAACCTCTGATAGCGGTCCTCGGTATCGAAACCGCTCATCTGCCAGAACAATCGAGCGCCGCGGCCATGGGGCATAAGTCGGTAGTCCATCATCCATCGCAGCGGCGGCTTTCCTCGGAGGTCGGTCCAGCTGTACGCAAGGTGGTGGGGTTCGTCAGCCACGACGAGCTGGCAAGCCATCTCGGCACCCGGTTTGTCCGGAACCGCCACTTGAACAATGAAGGTCGTCCCCACCACGGGCTGAAAGCCGATTGTGGGCGCAAGCCACTCGGCGATGAGGTCCGGCGCTGTCAGGACGTGCCAGGCAACCACGGGAGAACGCTCGACGAACACGGCGAGGTCGATCATCGACGGGTCCGGCTCCGAAACATCGAACACGACACAACCGTAGGTGCCTCGGCCCGGTCGGCGCCAGGTCCCCGAATCAGCCAATAGCGTGCGCCTACTTCAGTGGTGCATCGGGTTGCGGCCCCGGACCAGCCGGCGCTCGTAACCGTCAGCCGACCAACACCCTCTCCTCCCCCCGAATATCGGCCGGGAGATCCTCGTGGGCGTCGCCGAGCCCGAGATGCTCGCGCAGGGTCGCTCCCTCGTATTCGCGTCGGAACAGTCCGCGTCGCTGCAATTCGGGCACCACGTAGTCGACGAAGTCGTTGAACGTTCCCGGTGTCTGAGCACTGGACACGATGAACCCGTCGGCCTCTCCCCCGGTGAAGGACGCCTCGATCTGGTCGGCCACATCGGTGGCGGTACCCACGAACTGCGGCAGCAGCACGCCCTGGGCGTAGAGCTTGCCGATATCGCGCAGCGTCAGGCTGTCGCGGTGGCTGAGCCTGCGTGCAACCTCGAACAGTCCCTGCGTACCGCTCACCCTCACGTCCTCGACGGGTGCGTCGAGATCGTACTGCGAGAAGTCGTGGTCGGTGTGCACCGACAGCGTGATCAGACCGGAGATCGGGTCGGCGAGCTCATTGTGGAATGCCTGCTTCTCGCGGGCGATCGACTCGGTCTCGCCGATGAACGGGATGAACGACGGGAACACCTTCACATGGTCGGGATTGCGACCGAAGTTCACGACGCGCGATTTCACGTCGTCGTAGTAGGCGCGCCGGCCCTCCGGGGTCGGATCGATCTCGAAGATCGCCTCGGCCCACCGGGCGGCGAAGTTCTTACCCGTCTCCGACGATCCCGCCTGGATCAACACCGGTCGATGCTGCGGCGACCGCGGCTGATTGAGCGGTCCGCGGGTGCGGTAGTGCTCGCCGACGTGGTCGACGGGATGGATCTTGGTCGGGTCCGCCCATACGCCGGTCACCTTGTCGGCGGTCACCGCGTCGGCGTCCCAGCTCGACCACAGTTTGATGGCCGTCGAGACGAATTCCTCGGCTCGTGCGTAGCGCTCCTCATGGTCGACGTGCGCGTCATGGCCGAAGTTACGTGCCTCCGCCTGCGTCAACGATGTGACGATGTTCCACGCGATCCGGCCCCGCGTCAGATGATCGAGCGAGCCGAAGACGCGCGCCAGCTCATACGGGTGAAAGTACGTGGCGGACTTGGTAACCGCGATCCCAAGTCGGCTGGTGACCGCGGCCAGCGACGCAGCGACAAGGCTGGGATCGATCGTCGCAGCAGCCTGCGTACCGCGACGGAACGGTTCGGACTGATCACCGCCGAAGCGGTCCGGCGCGGCCAGGAGATCGGCGAAAAACGCGAAGTCGAACTTACCGCGCTCCAGGATGCGCCCCACCCGATGGTAGTGCTCAGGTCCGAAATAGTCGGTCTCCGAACCTGGATGACGCCACGCCGCATGCGAATGGGTGACGGGTGAGGCGATCAGGAAGCCGCCGAGATGCAGCTGTCGGGTCATGGGGAGTCCTTGTGCGTCGAAAGCGATTACGCGCCCCAGTCAATCGATCAGCCCCGACTGCGCCCAGGTTTGCGATCTAAGTGATCGCATCGACCAACCTGGCTGCACCTGCGGGTCGTACCTGCGAGACGACAAGATGGAAGCTCGCCACCGAGGAGTCATCGACGGCGGCAGCGCCTGGCCAACACCTCAACGCGCGTACCGGCGAAGCCCGGATCAACGCCTGCCGACCGAGTTCCATAGCGAAACCCACTGCGCGACATCGAGGTCCCGCGGCAAAGCGTTCGGGGGGATCAACGCTGCGCGCAGCTCGCCGGCAACCTCGCGACCACCGCCGCGGCGGCGCAGAATGGCCGCAAGGCCACGACCCCGGCCGGTGAAGACGTCACCAACGAACCGTTCGTAACGACGTCGGTCGTGGGGATCGATCAGCGGCCGGCGGCGGCGTGCGATGGTGAGGATTCCGCCGTCGACGGTGGGTGCCGGACGAAAAGCGCGGGCCGGAACACGGCCGTGCAGCGCGAAGTCGAACCACGGCGCCGCCTGCGCCGTCATCATGGTGGCACCCCCGATGCCCGCGCGGCGTCGTGCCACCTCCCACTGCACCAACAGAACGGCGTCGGTCCAGGTGTTGTTGCCGAGAAGTCTGCGCAGGATGGCGGTGGTCAGATGGAACGGAATGTTGCCCACGACCACCGGCGCGTCGATGACGTGGCTGAGTACATCGGCATGCTGCGCACGGATGTGTGGAAACCGTTGCTGCAGAGACTGTATGCGGCGTGCGTCGATGTCGATGGCGGTCAGCGGCCGGTCGAGGGCGGCCAGATGAGCGGTGAGCGCGCCACCGCCTGAGCCGATTTCGAGGATGGGCCCGTGGGTGATGTCGACGAGACCGACGATGCGTTGAATGGTTGGCTGGTGGACGAGGAAGTTTTGTCCGAGTTCATGGCGTCCGCCATGAGATGAGGAGATGGGCACGGTGCGCTCCAGCGTGGATCGTGACGTGAAGCACCCCGGCAGCGGCGGATGAACCGCACACGGCGATGATCTCGCGGCCGAGGTGCATGGACATCTCGGTCGACGGCGCGAGAAAAAGATGATGAGTCGTCGCGCCGTCAGGCGAGACGCAGCCGACCCATGTTCGTGTTGAGCGCCGACGACGGCGCGCTGTTCAGCGTTCCCATGGCGGCGACTGTAGTCGCCTACGGTCACGACCCGCGACACGTTTTCCGCCGCGGCATGGGCCGGATGTACCGGCAGGCCAGTGCCCGCCACCCCTACCATGTGACCATGGGCGAAACCGACAAAGACGATATCTTGGTGGGCCATCCCGAACGAGAGCGGGCTATCGGCCTCCTCAACGACGCCTTCTCGTCGGGGTATCTCGACGTCGCAGCATTCGAGGAACGCTCGGGCGCGGTGTATTCGGCACGCAACCGCGGCGAGCTCCGTGCGACCGTCGACGGGCTGCCCACTGCGGCGGTGCTGTTCCCCGACGAGCAGACGACCGCCTCGGAGTCATTCGCGATGACTGCTCCGATGCAGCTCGACGCGAACTGGGAGACCGTGCGCCGCAAGGGCGTCTGGGAGGTACCGCCACGCATCCTCGTCACCGGGTCGATGGGTACGGCCGATCTCGATTTCACCAGCGCCGTCTTCCTTGGGCCGGCCCTCGACCTGGAGGTGCAGGTGTCGGCCACGAACGTGAAGCTCAAGCTGGGGCGCAATCAAGAGATCCGCTATCCGGACCTATCGAGGTCGGGATGGTCGTCGATCAAGGACAAGGCCGGATCACCGTCGCAGCTTGGCGGACCGATCATCACCGTGTCCGGATCGATCTCGGGGATGTCCGGCCTCTACGTCAAGCGTGCGTGAATTCGCCAGGCCTGCCTGCGAAAAGAGGAGTCGGAGTCCCACTCAGGCGCCGAGGAACCCAGCGACGGCCATCCGCGCGCGTGGCGAACTCATCACGGTGACGTGGCCGCGGCGCGGGACCATCAGCAACGTGCTGTGCGGAATGAGTCGCGCTGTCTCGGAGAACAATTCGGCGTCGTAGAAACGGTCTCGCCGGCCACCGACGATGAGGGTGCGGGCCTTGATCGTCGGCGCCTTCGCGAGGTCGAAGCCGTCCTCGGCGCGAATCGTGGTCACGAGATCCGCAGCCGCCGCGTCGTCCATCATGCGGTGCGCCCCCAGCCATCCCGCGCCATAGGCCAGCGTCCGCGTGCCGCGCGGCACCAGATCGGCGACCGTCATCGCCATGGCCCGCCGATTCTCGCCACGTTCGACGAGGTCGCCGACAGTTGCCTGGAACTCTCGCGTCGATGCGCTGAGCCGGCAGCCGGTGCTGACGAGGATCAGCCGGTCAACGAGATCGGGGTGGTCGGCGGCGAGTTGCTGCGCGATGCTGCCGCCGGTTGATTCGCCCAAGACCTCCGCCGGCCCATCGAGGTGATCGCGTAGCGACTCGGCGAGGTCGTCGGCCATCTCACCCATCGTCATCGGCGACCGGAGGCCGGGACGACGGTTGATGACGATCAACTGTCGACCGGTGACCTCGCGTAGCGGCGCACACGAGCCCCGGACAAAGCCATCGCCGGTGATCCCCGTGGACGGGGTCAGTCCGGTGAGTACCACCAGCGGTGGGCCCGAGCCGATGACGGCGGCGGGGTACCGGCCGATGAGTTCTCTGGTGAAGGAGGCCATGACTACTGACGATAGGCTTCGAAGTTTCGCGTCTGCTGTGAGTTTGCTCCGAGCCCGGGCGGCGGTGCTCGCTGAGGTCATGTGGCCCGGGGGGCGCCGACCTCATCTGGCCGGGCACCAACACCGAGTTTCTTGCCGATTGGGAGCGTCGAACGACATCGGTGAGGGTTATTGGTGCTCGGCCGGTACCGGCCCGCATCGTCCGACGTCGGGCTGCCGCGACAATGCTGTGGTGAGACGCGCGGCGAACTCCCGCGGGGCATCGGCACTGGCATGAATATGCTTCGGGGCCAGCGGCATCGGGCTGCCGTCGAGGATGACGCCGGCATTCTCGACGAGGTCGACGCGAAGTACTGCCGGCCCGGAAGCGATCGTGGCCGTTCGGCCGTCATCGCTTGTCCGCCAGCGAGAATGGCCGAACTCCGGGCGCTCGCCGAGTACGACCGAGTCGACATCGGCGACTGGGAAGGACACGTGTGTCCCGGACGCGTTGCGCAGATGCACGATCGGGCCGTCGACCGTGTGCGGGCGGGTCATCATCCCGGCCAGCAGTCCGAGCAACAAGTACACGCCATAGATGTGCAGCCCCAACACGATCCACACCCATGGCGGATGTCCGAAGATCAGCACCAGGATCAGATGGGTGAGAGCGCCTTCGACCACGGTCAGTATCCCGGCGGTCCACAGGATGAGGTGAAGGTCGCGGTGGTAGCCGAAGGCGTCACCCATTGGCCTCGCACGCCGGACCCATGCGGTCAGGGCCGCGACTCGACGCGTCTCGGCGCGTATCGGCCGCACGATCAGCATTTTCGCGGCCGTCATGACCACGCCTGCCGGCCCAATGCCACCATTCGCTGCACGCATCGGCGTTGCGCGGCCGACAGTTCGTCGGCGCCGGTGAGTGCGTCGAGCAGATCGTCGGTTCCGAACCGGCCCCCGAAGTCGATTCTCTCGAGTTCGCCACGCGCCATCTCGCCGAGTTCCCTGCTGCAGGCGACGATGTCGCGGGCCAGGCATTCCACTTCGTCGTCTCCCGGGTCGGCCGTCGCCAGAGCCTCGAAGCGCGTTGCAAGCTCGGCACTACGCGCTGCCAGGTTCTCGTCGGCGAGGGCGGAACGATACAGCGAGGTGACCTGGGGATCGAGCTCGGTGAAGACCTCCAACAGCGAATGCTCGATTTCCACTGTTGTCTCCGCGCCGGAGTAGATCTCGGCCAGTCGGTCCGCGATGTCGGCGACCTCATCCCGCGGCACGCCGGCCGACAACGTGCCGCGTAGATCGGCGATCCGCTGCCGCTGCCGTTGGATCGCCTCG
>NZ_MVPX01000323.1:0-5774 GCF_002043085.1 Gordonia sp. i37
TCGTCGAGGTCGGCCGCCCCGTCCTCGGCAAGGACCTCCCGGATCTCATCGAGCGCCAATCCCAGTGCGGTGAGCCGACGAATCCTCAGGAGAGCCACCACGTCGTCGAGTGCGTAGCTTCGGTATCCGTTGGAATCCCGTGGCGGCTCGGGAAGCAACCCGAGCCGGTGGTAGTACCTGATGGTGCGCGTGCTGACGCCCGCCAGCCGTGCCACCTGCCCGATCCTCATCGGCACCCCTTTTTCGCTTGTGGTGATCGCAGTACACACGTTGACGCCGCGTCAAGGTCAAGTCGCGTGTCGCCCGATATGCAGCGATGCACACCACCAGTAGGTCATCCCAACAAATGGGAAAGTGGTTTCATTATTTGGATTCCGCGCGATACCGTCTGGTCAGGCATCGAACCCTGGATGCCGATCCGGTGACCACCCGCATCACTTTCCCCACCAGCCCTTCGGAAGTGATGCCCCATGTCTGCCTTGTCCATTCCCCCATCGCGCGCCCTCGAGTCGATCCGCGGGTCGGCCATCCGAGATCTCCTCGCGGTCACCGAACGGCCCGGTGTGCTCAGCCTCGCGGGCGGTTTGCCTGCCACCGACCTCATCCCCACCGCACGGATCGCGGTTGCGGCGCAGCGCGCGATCGCCGACGCTTCGGCGCTCCAATACACGGCGAGCACCGGCGTTGCGCGGTGCCGCGAGGCCATCGCCCACCTGCAGTGCGCCGCTCCCGAGCAGATCCTCATCACCCATGGTTCACAGCAGGCACTCTCGCTGCTGGCACAGGCGCTCGTCGATCCCGGATCAACGGTCGTCGTCGACGATCCGGTGTATGTGGGTGCACTGCAAAGCTTTCAAGCCGTGTGCGCCCGGATTGTCGCCCTACCCATCACCGGCGCCGGCACCGACGTCGCCGAGCTCGAGACACGGCTTCGGTCCGGGCTACGGCCCCGGATCGTGCACACGGTCAGCAACTTTCACAATCCGTCAGGCGTCACCGCGAGCGCGCATACCCGCATACGACTCGCTGAACTCGCCGATCAGTACGGTTTTCTCGTGATCGAGGACGACCCCTATGGTGCGTTACGATTCACCGGCGACCCGATCGCCCCGATCCCCGGCGATCGGGTCATCCGACTCGGCAGCGCGTCGAAGATCCTCGCACCGGCGTTGCGGGTGGGCTGGATGCAGGCAACGCCGTCGATCGTCGGCATGGTCGAGCGCCTGCGTCAGAGTGCCGACCTCTGCGGCTCGGCGTTCAGTCAACTGATGACCGCCGACCTGCTCAGCGACACCGGGTGGCTCGCCGACCACGTGGATCGCCTGTGCGCGCAGTACCGGGTTCGGGCAACCGCGCTGACCGATGCACTCGACCGCCATCTCGGGAGCCGGATCGACTGGCGCCCACCGGAGGGCGGGATGTTCTGCTGGGCGCGCCTGCACGATGTCGATACCTCCAACCTCCTGCCTGCCGCCGTCGACCAGGGCGTCGCCTTCGTGCCGGGACGTGCGTTCGCCGTCTCCGACGATCTCGGCGAGTACCTGCGACTGAGTTTCGCGACGCTGCCACCGGCGGAACTCGACGAGGGCGTCCGACGACTCGCGGCGGCGCTGGACCACCTCTGACCGTCTATGGTCGGCTGTTCGACCGACACCGTTGCGTCCTGGTTATTACTCGTTTAGAGTAAAAGACATGAACGAGTACGACCCCTTCGAGATCGTCCGGCTGATCGAGAACGCCCGCCGACCCGGCGACGTGTTCGCGGGAACACCGACCGATCCGTCCGCCCAGCGCGCGGCACGCCGCCGTCACCGCGCCTTACTCGCCGCGGTACACCCCGACCGCGCGACGATCCTCGGACTGTCGCCAGAGGTTGCCCGCGACGCCGCACTGACCCTCAACGCGCTGTATTGCGCCTGGTGCGAGACGGTGACGGCTGCGTCGGGCACCGGTGACACCACGGCATTCGTGACCGGGGCGGCCACCCACGTTCTGCGCGAACGCCTTTGGGTCACCGACCAGATGAGCGCGTATCGCACCGACGACCCCGATATCCGTGTCGAGATCGGGCGCATCGCCGGCGTCGAGGGTGTGGTTGCGCTGCCGACGGTCGCCGCCCATCTGGCCGGCCACGGTATGCGGGCTTTCGCGCCGTGCGTCGTCGACACCGCCGTCACCGACGGCCATCCCTGGGTCGCCTACCGGGTACCCGCCGGAATGGTCTGCCTGGACGAGGTGCACGCGTCGTATCCCGCCGGACTCGACGGCCGCGACTGGGCGTGGATGGTGCGCCGCATCGTCATGACTCTTGCCGCTGCCGGCCGTCCGCACGGCAACCTCGGCGTCCACTCCGTTCTGATCCATCCCGACGAACACGGTGTCGTGTTGACAGGGTGGACCGGCCCCGCGACCGCCGGGGACGGCAGCCCGCCGGCACGCGACGGGAACGCCGTGGCACGGTTGTTCGGCGTCATGCTGGGCGACCGCTGTACTCGACAGCGAGCATTCGCCTGTGCTGCCGAGACTCTCGACCCGGAAACCTGGCTACACGAATACGACCTGTTGTTATCGGCGCTTTACGGTCCGCGCCGATTCCGGCCGTTCACGCTGCCGAGACCACAGCCGATGACGGCGTGACAGACACCTCCACATCTTCACCACCAGAAAGGAATCCATCATGGGACAGGGATATTGGGACACCAGCGCATTTCGCAGCGCCGCGGCCGCCCGCCGGGCAGCCGGCGCCGACGACTTCGGCTACTCGGCCCGGATGCGTGAGACGCCACGTCACCTGCGCGTCGCGGCGCCCTCACTCAACGCCTACGGCGTCACCACACGCGAGTCACGCGACAGCATCGACCCCCCCCGGTCGACCCCGATCGTCGTCCTCTTCGATGTCACGGGCTCGATGGGCCGCGTGCCGATCACCGTCCAGAAACGTCTCGGCGATCTGCTCGGTCTGCTGACCCGCGGCGGCTACGTCGACGATCCCCAGGTCATGGTCGGAGCCATCGGCGACGACCAATTCGACGTCGTGCCACTACAGATCGGCCAATTCGAGTCCGACAACCGCATCGACGAACAGCTGCGCGACATCTACCTCGAGGGCGGCGGCGGAGGCGACAAGCGTGAGGGGTACGCACTGGCCGCGTACTTCCTGGCCACCCGGGTCGTCACCGATGCCTGGGATCGGCGCGGCCACAAGGGCCACGTGTTCTTCATCGGCGACGAGATGAACAAGGATGTGCTCTACGCGGAGTCGGTACGCCGGTTCATCGGCGACGACATCGGTGAGGATCGTGACGTCGCCGCCGTCTATCGAGAATTGGCTCAGCGCTTCCACATTCACTACATCCTGCCGAATCTGACCAGCTACTACGACGATCCGCAGATCGAGGACCACTGGCGGGCGATCGTCGGCGAGCGATTCCTCAAGCTCGACGATCCCGACGGGGTCGCCGATCTGATCGCGCTGACCATCGGGGTGATGGAGAACGCCATCACCGTCGAGGAGGGCATGGCCGATCTGCGTGACGCCCGTGCTGCCGCGGCACCCGCGGTCGGGAAGGCATTGGCGCAGATGACTCCCCGTCCGATCACCGGGACCGGCACGTTGCCGGCGGACCTGTGAGAACCACGACGGCGTCGACCACGGCCGCGCCCGGTGCAGAGATCCTGCCCGGGCGCGCGCCCGGCGCTCCCGTCATCGTCGTCGGTCTCGGTTACGGCGATGAGGCCAAGGGAGCGACCGTGGACTTCTTGGCGTCGATGATCCCCGACACCACTGCGGTGGTGCGGTTTTCCGGTGGCGCACAGGCCGCCCACAACGTGTGCCACGGCAGCCGGCACCACACCTTCCGACAGTTCGGGTCGGCGAGTTTCCTCGACGTGCGTACCCTGCTCGCCGCCCCGATGATGGTCAATCCCCTGCGGTTGGCGCAAGAGGCGGCGGAACTGGCCGACGCCGGTATCCGCAACCCGTTCGGATTGCTCACCGCCGACGCCCGCTGCCAGGTCACCACACCGCTGCACATCGCCATGAATCGCGCCCGAGAAGCGCTGCGTGGCAACGCCCGTCATGGCTCCACCGGTGAGGGTATCGGCGAGACCACCGCCTACGCAATGGCAATGGAGTCCGGCGCCCGGCGGGGGCAGCGGGTCGGCAACTTCGTGATGCATGCCGACGCTCCGGATGCAGCTGTGCCCACTCTCGGCCTGCTCCGTGATCGCCGAGCAACGATCCGTGCCCTCGACGCGCTGGCGGCCTACGCACGGCCGCTGTTGGCGGCCGCACCCGAAGCCGAGGCGCCCGTCGACTCGGTTACCGACATCGCCGACACGCTGTGTGAGATCGCCGATTCGATTCGCGTCGTCGACGACATGCCCGCCTACCTGAACGCGACGATCGATGCCGGTACCACCATTTTCGAGGGATCGCAGGGAGCGCTCCTCGACGAATGGCACGGCTTTCACCCGCACACCACGTGGTCCACGGTCGTGCCCGGGCCGCTCGTGCAGTGGCTGCGAAGCACCGGCCACCGTCCGTACGTTCTGGGTACGACGCGGTGTTACGCAACACGTCACGGGTACGGTCCGATGCCCACCGAGAGCGACGATGTCGTGTTACCCGACGTCCACAATCGTGAGGGACGCTACCAGGGTGCCTGGCGGACAGGACATCTCGACATTCCCGCGCTCCGCTATGCCGCGGCCGTGGCGGGTGTGCTCGACGGTGTTGCGGTCTCGCACCTCGATGTCCTCGGCACCGCAGGCCTTTGCGTCGCAGACACCTGGGACGGTGATCCGACTCCGCTGGCACCCACGCGCGGGGGCGACCTCACCGCACTCGCGCGGCTGACCGAGATCGCCGCGCACGCCACGCCGGATCTCCGACAGCTTCCGGCTGACGCCGATGGGGTGGCACAGTTGATCTCGCAGGCGACGGGGGCGCCCGTCGTGATCCGCGCGACCGGGCCTGCACGGACCGACAGGAGTATCACGTGGCCCAGCCCGAGCCCGGCATCCTGAGTGTCGTCAGCGTCGATGTGGTGGCGCTGACCTACGACGCCGAGGCGCGCGCGGTGCTCGTCGCCACCCATCGCCGTACGACCGAACCGCATCTCGGCGAGCGAGCCCTCCCCGGCGTCGTCGTGCGCAGCGGTGAGCGCCTCACCGATGCCGCCTCACGAGCCCTCACGAAACTCGGCATCGACGAGCCGCCGTCGGCGATCGGTCAACTACAGACCTTCGACGAGCCCAGTCGAGATCCACGCGGACCGTCACTGTCGGTGGCCATGTGGGCGACCTTCTGGGACTCGGCAGACATCCGGACGGAACAGGCCGTGTGGACACCGATCGACCGCGACCACCCACCGGCGTTCGATCACGCCGAGATCATCACCGCCACCCGGTCCATCCTTGCCGAGAAACTCTGGCGTGAACTCACTTTCACGCGCGGCCTCACCGGCCCTGAGTTCACCGCTACCGACGCCGTCACGATCACCCGCTCGCTCACCGGCGCAGAGGTGCACCGCGCCAACCTCAATCGCGACCTCGCCCGGATCACCACGCTCACCGAAGCAGGTGTCGCGCCCGCCGCCGGCGGTCGTCCACCCAAGATCTGGCGGTGGTCCCCGATCCCGACCGACTCCCCCTGATCGATGGTCGAGCGCCTCCATCCCCCGATTGTCGAGCGCCTCCATCCCTCCGATGGTCGAGGTGCGAGCCGCGTGCGGCGAGCCTCGAGACCGCTTGCACCGGTGCTGGTTCCAGCT
>NZ_MVPX01000324.1:0-1505 GCF_002043085.1 Gordonia sp. i37
CGACGCTCGCCCCTTCCCCGATGGTCGAGGTGCGAGCCGCGTGCGGCGAGCCTCGAGACCGCTTGCACCGGTGCTGGTTCCAGCTCGGCGGATGATGCGAACAATGATCGGTGACAGGGGTCTCGAGGCCTCGTCGCTGGCGCTCCTCGACACCTCGACCACCGGATGGAAACGCCCGGAGCATCAATCGGTTCTTTGGATCGATGGTCGAGAGCTTCCGCCATCGGACGCTCGCCCCTTCCCCCGGTGGTCGAGGTGTGAGCCGCGTGCGGCGAGCCTCGAGACCGCTTGCACCGGTGCTGGTTCGGCTCGGCGGATGATGCGAACAATGATCGATGACAGGGGTCTCGAGGCCTCGTCGCTGGCGCTCCTCGGCACCTCGACCATCGGGAAATATATGCAAGCGTCGCGGACGCGGCACCCCTTCCCCCCGATGATCGAGCGATTCCATCGCCGACGCTTACCCCTTCCCCCGATGGTCGAGGTGAGAGCCGCGTGCGGCGAGCCTCGAGACCCGGCGAGATGACAAGTATCGCAACCACATCGACGCCCACTTGACACGCGCGGAAAAAGTTGTCCACAGATTTCTCGAGCCGCACGACCGCTGCCGGGCCGGTTTTGTCGGTACCCCTTCGTACACTTGTGCCCATAGGTTCGATCACCGATCGCGGGAGGGGGTATCTGATGTCGAGCACGTTGACGTTCACCGATCCGGATGCCGACGCTGCCGCAATCACATCGATGTCGCGGGACGAGCTCACCGAGACCGGCCCTGAATTGTTGCGCCAGTCCCGCAAACATGAGGCCCGGACGGTCCTCGCAGGCGCCGCACTCGCCGATCGGGTGTACCGCGAGCATCTCGCCGGTCGGTCCGAGACCAGCGTGTGGGGCTCAGTCATCGAGCACGCCGAGAAACTCGGCCGCGCCGAGGTGTCGTTGCAGTTCAAGGTCTCCCGTAGCAAAGCCGGGAGTTGGGTGGCGTTGGCGGAGCTGTTGGAGAAGTTCCCGCTGATCCGTGCCGCCTACCTGAACGGGGAGCACTCGACCAACCGGGTGTCCATCATGGCGCGGGCCGCGCAACGTGCCGGAGACATCGATCTCGACGGCATCGAGGGTGACGACGCGGAGATGTCGTTCGAGAAGATCGTCCTGAACTATGCATCGCGCGCCACCACCGACCCAGTGCTATCGCAACAACTCGACGCTGCGCTGATCTCGATGAACCCCGACAGCGTTATCGAGGACCGTGACACCATCGCCGATCTGGTGGGGAACGTGACCATCACCGCCGATGTTGCGGGGCACTCCTCTCTGGATGCGGTGGTCCCGGCGCATTATGGGGTGTTTCTCACCACGCAGATCAACGCGCTGATTGACGAACGCATCTGCCGTAAGGACCCGCGCCGCGTGGGGCCAGTGCGGGTGATCGCACTGGGTGAGATCACCGGCGTCCCCGGCGCTCGGCTCGACTGCGAATGCGGCTTGGCCACGTGCACGAAGGGTGG
>NZ_MVPX01000325.1:0-5382 GCF_002043085.1 Gordonia sp. i37
CCCGATGTTGCCGGGCACTCCTCTCTGGATGCGGTTGTTCCCGCCCATTACGGGGTATTTCTCACGACGCAGATCAACGCCCTCATTGACGAACGCACCTGCCGCAAGGACCCCCGCCGCGTGGGATCGCTGCGGGTGATCGCACTCGGGGAGATCACCGGCGTCCCCGGCGCTCGGCTCGACTGCGAATGCGGCTTGGCCACGTGCACGAAGGGTGGCGGTGCCGTCAACAGTGACTCGGCGGAAACACCCGCCGACGCCGCCGACGCGGCAGCCTGGGACGACCTGCTCCCCAAACCTGCCGACGCCGATGTTCCTGAAGTCGAGGACGTCGAACATCCCGGTGTACCGGAACCTGCCGACGAGGATGACCCCGTTGAGTTCGTCGAGCCCGTCGCCGAACCCGAGATCCCCGACCCCCTGGACGAGCCGATCCCGGATGAGGTTCCGGTCGCGTTCGGGCGTGCCCTGGTAGTACCCGGGGCACCCGTACTGACGGTGTTGAAGGATCCGGACGGGATTCTCGTGCCCCGGTTGCAGGGATACGGGCCCATCGACCGCGACTACGCCACCACCCTCGCCGACGTGGCGAAGACCATCCACTACCCCGAATCCGCCCGGGCCGCGGGACCACTCATCCCGCAGATCGCCGACCGGCCCCAAGCACCACCGGCGGATCCGACCGGACACGGCGGTCACACCGTGCCACCCCCTGGGGCATTGACCTATGCACCCAGCGCCACCCTGCGCGCTGAGGTGTTGGCCAATGATGCGTGGTGCCGGTTTCCGTACTGCGGCATGCCGTCACATCTGTGCGACCTTGATCATTGGCGGCCGTTCAACCATGCCGACCCCGAGGCCGGGGGCTGGACGGTGCTCGGCGACCTGATCCCGCTGTGCCGGGCTGATCATCAGCGGAAACACCTCGCGGAGTGGGTGCCGACGCTCTACGCCGATCGGCGGGTGGAGTGGCGGAGTCGGTGGACGGGGCAGGTGATCGTCACCTACCCGCGGTGACGGCCGCCTTTGCTGTGGGGTGGAACCAGCTGTGACTCAACGGGTCTCGAGGCCCGGCGCCTGGGGGCGCCGGGCACCTCGACCATCGGGGGGAAGGGCCCGACCACCGGGAAGAGGCACCTCGACCACCAGAAAAGGGCACCTCGACCATCCACCGGGCGATCTCAGAACAGCCGACCGGCGTCCTCGGCGGACGGTTCCTCCAGTCCCAGCAGGATTCGTTTGCGCTCGAGCCCACCACCGAATCCGGTAAGCGAACCGTCGGCGCCGATCACCCGATGGCACGGAATGATGATCGCGATCGGATTCCGGCCCACCGCCTGGCCTACCTGCTGCGCCAGCGACCGGTCGCCGAGCTGCGTCGCGATGGCACCGTAGCTCGTTGTCGTGCCGTACGGGATGTCGAGCAGGAGTCGCCATATCGATTCGGCCAGCGCTCCCCCTCGCGGTAGAAGCGGCAGATCGAAGTCCTGCCGGAGTCCGGCGAAGTACTCGTCGAGCTGAGCGACCGCCGGGCTCAGTACCGGGTCGTCGTCACCGGCCAGCGATCCCCATTCCGACTCAGGGATAAGGTGATTGGCGAAGTACAGCCCGATCAGCCACTCCCCCTCGGCAAGCAGGAGAACATCATCGACCGGCGTCGGCACCGACCGATATCGACGGGATACATCGCTGGTTCCGTGTGTCGTGCTCACGCCCACTCCCTCTCGCGTGTGCCACCGAGGCTACCCCTCGGCGCGATACGGTGGACCCATGGCACCCGGCGATCTCGTCCTACGGTCCGGTGAGGCAACGGTTGGCGTCAACCCGGCGTCGGGATCGCTGACCTCGCTCCGCATCAAAGGAACCGAATACCTCTATCAGGGAGCGGGATTCGGATGCTTTCCGATGGCCCCGTGGTGCGGACGGCTGCGCGATGGATTCCTCGACTTCGATGGAGAGCATCATCGATTCCCCCGCAACGATCCTCCACACGCCCTGCACGGTACGGTCCGCGACCATCGCTGGGAGGTGCTCGACCACAGCACCACACGGGCGACCCTGGGCATACGCCTCGAACCGTCATGGCCGTTTCCGGGCAGCGTCGCCCACCAGATCACCCTGACCATCGACAGACTTCGGCTGCAGATGCGAATTCACGCCGATGACAGACCTTTTCCTGCACAGGCCGGATGGCATCCGTGGTTTCGTCGACATCTCGACGACGAGTCGGCCGGATCGTTGGAGCTGCGGTTCGCCCCCGCATGGCAGGAGGAGCGCGGCTCCGATCACCTGCCAACCGGCCGACAGATCGCGCCGCAGGAACCACCGTGGGACGACTGCTTCGCCATGCCCGATGGGGTGGACGTGGTCTGTGAATGGCCGGGGCACTCAAGGATTCACGTTCGCAGCGACGCCCGATGGGTGGTGGTGTACGACATGCGCGAATACGCGGTCTGTGTGGAGCCGCAGTCAGGACCACCCGACGGACTGAACACAGCTCCCCGGGTGGTGACACCGGGTCACGACCTCGTGGTCAGCACCACCTGGTCATGGTGACGTCTCAGCACAGATGCGCCCCACGCCCCGGCCGGACCGCACGGATCGTCGGCGCCGGATAGCCGGCGTCCGCGACGGTCTCCCCCAGTTCGTCGGTGATCCGATGCGCGACTTCATCGCTGCACAACGCGATCACCGACCCGCCGAAGCCACCACCGGTCATTCGTGCCCCGAGCGCACCGAGTTCACACGCACGCTCGGCAATGAGATCGATGTGCTCGGTGGTGATCTCGAAATCATCGCGCATCGATGCGTGGGACAGGCACATCAAACGCCCGAGAGTTGCGAGGTCGCCATGACGCAGAGCCTCCGCCGCGTCGAGAACCCGCGTGTTCTCGGTGAGGATGTGACGGGCTCGAGAACGTTCCGGCTCATCACGGAGCCTCCTCCAGGCTTCCGGATCGACCTCGCGCAGACTGGACACGCCGAGTTCTCCGGCGGCGTTCTCACACGAGAGTCGTCGTTTCGCGTATTCGCCGGCCACATTCTGGTGTGGCGCATGGGAGTCGATCACCAGCAGTCGATGTGCGTCGCCGAGATCCATCGGCACCTCGGTGACCTCCAACGACGAGAAGTCCACCAGCAGAGCCGTATCCGCCCGACCATACAAACTCGACAACTGGTCGAGCAGCCCGGTCGGCGCTCCCACGTAGTCGTTCTCCGCGCGCTGCGCGATCCGGGCGACCTCGAGCGGCGGTAGGGGTCGCTCTGCCGTCAGTGCCAGCAGCACTGCACATTCCAGTGCTGCCGACGACGACAAACCCGACCCCATCGGCACCGTTGAGGTGATCGACATCCGCCCACCCCGCACGACGTGCCCGGACTGCTGCAGCGCCCACACGCATCCGGCGACGTACGCGCCCCAGCCGTCGAGGTCGCCGGGCGCCGTGTCCACCGCGACGGTGATGTCCTGCGACTCGGCTTCGGAGGTGACCGCCAGGACGTCTCCATCGTCGGCGGTGAACGTCACCGACGTTCCCGAGCGCAGCGCGATCGGGAGCGCATATCCGAGGTTGTAGTCGGTGTGTTCACCGATCAGATTGACCCGGCCAGGCGCGTACGCCCGTACCGTGGTGGCGATCTCGGGTGTCATCGCATCACCTCTCGCAGGTCGGCGGCAATGTCCTCGGGGGTCTTGTCGGTGACGAAGGCGCCACGGCCGGACTCCGATCCCGCCAGATACTTGAGTTTGTCCCGACTTCTCCGGACCGAGAACAGTTCTGCATGCAGGTAGCCCTCCGCGGCGGAGTGCCGATACTGATGCCATGACGCGATGTAGGGCAACGGATCACCGTAAAGGCCGTCGTACGCACGCAATACGGCCAGGTACACCGCGGCGATATCGTCGGCCTCGGCGTCGGTCAGCTCGGCCAGCGAGCGCACATGACGTAACGGGTAGATGTGGACCTCTGCGGGCCAGCGCGCCGCGAACGGCACGAATGCCACGGTGTGCTCGGTGCGCCGCAATATCCTTGCTCCGCTGCCGATCTCGGCGTCGATGATCGACTCGAACAGATCACGGCCGGTCGCGTCCCGATGGCATCGCGCAGCGCGGTTCAACGACGCCGTCCGCGGGGTGATGAACGGATAGGCATAGATCTGTCCGTGCGGATGCGACAACGTCACCCCGATCTCCTCGCCACGGTTCTCGAAGCAGAACACTTCCTCGATCCCGTCGCGCGACAACAGGTCGGTGGTGCGCTGCGACCACGCGTCGATGACGAGCCGAGCGCGGTCGACGCTCAACGTCGCGAATGAGCCCTCGTGGTCACTGGTGAAGCAGACGACCTCGCAGCGACCGTATCCGGGAGCGGCCACGAACGGGTCATCGTGGCCGTCGGGCAGCCGGAATCCACTGCCCGCCCGCGCCGTCGACAACGACGGGAAACGATTCTCGAAGACCACCACCTCGTAGTCGTCGGCGGGGATCTCGCTGGATCGGCCCGTCGGGTCGGGGCACAGCGGACACATCTGTCGCGGTGGCTTGTAGGTACGTTCCTGGCGGGCCGGGGCGATCATCACCCACTCACCGGTGCGGGGGTCGCGACGAATCTCATTCGGCGGGTCCGTGGGCCGGGGCGGCAGATCGCGGTGATCGGTGCCGGGTCGCGAGGCGGACTCCGTGGAGAAGAACAAGATCTCGCGGCCATCGGCGAGCGCACCCCGTACCGGCTCGTTCAGCGGCCGACCCGACGAATGCGGTTGCCGCCCACTCTGGTTGCCGTCGACGCCGCTCACCGGTCACTCCCGTCGGCAATGGTGAGGGTGACGACGTCGGCCAGCCGGCGACGATCGGCCGCCGACAACCCGGCATCGGTGATCAGTCGGTCGATGCGGTCGAACTCGGCAAAGAGGTGCGCACCGATCTCCCCGTACTTGGTGTGGTCGGCGAGCACCACCACCGATCGCGCGGTGCCGAGGAGCTTCCGGTTGGTTTCCGCCTCACCGAGATTCGGCGTCGTCAGGCCGGCGTCGGGGTCGATCCCATGGGTCCCGACGAAGGCGAGATCGGTGCGATAGCGTTCGAGCGCCGCGTTGGCCAGCGGTCCGACCAGCGCGTCGGAGGGTGTCCGTTGCCCGCCGGTCAACTGCACGGCCGACGCATCAACCGTGTCGTCGGCGGGGTCGGTCAACACCTCGAAGATGGTGACCGAGTTGGTGATCACGTCCACCGCCCGCCCCCGAAGTGCGCGTGCCAGTTCCAATGTGGTGGTCCCCGCACCGATGGCCACGGTCATCCCGTCCTCGACGAGGTCCAGCGCCGCGCGCGCGATCACCCGCTTGGCACCCGGTTCGCGAGCCGCCTTGAGAGATGACGGCGGCTCC
>NZ_MVPX01000326.1:0-19637 GCF_002043085.1 Gordonia sp. i37
GCACCGCCATGCACCTTGCTCAACTCACCCGTGGTCTCCAGATACTCCAGGTCCCGTCGGATCGTCATCTCCGAGACCTCGAGCTCGTTCGCCAGGTCGGAGACCCGCACAGCGCCCCGATCAACGACCGCGGTGAGGACGTGGGCACGCCGTTCCGCTGCAAGCATGTCGCCGATCGTAGCAAGTTCGCACTTAAACGAACCAAATTTCACAACTTCGCACGATCTTCTGTTGTTTCCTGTTAGCTTCTGATGGACATTGATCGGTTGAAGTGCAACAAGGGAGTTGCCATGAATCTGGCATCCGGCGAAGTGCTGCGGTTGAACACCGGCGTACTCGACTACGTCCTCGTCGCCATCTATTTCGTCTTCGTCCTGGGGATCGGCTACATCGCCCGCAGCCAGGTCGCCACCAGTCTCGACTTCTTCCTGTCGGGACGACGCCTGCCGGCATGGGTCACCGGTATTGCCTTCGTGTCGGCGAATCTGGGCGCCGTCGAGATCATGGGCATGTCGGCCAACGGGGCCCAGATCGGCCTGGCCACGATGCACTACTACTGGATCGGCGCGGTCCCGGCAATGGTGTTCCTCGGCCTGGTGATGATGCCGTTCTACTACGGCTCCAAGGTGCGTAGCGTGCCCGAGTTCATGCGACGCCGCTTCGGCACCGGCGCGCATCTGGTGAATGCCCTCAGTTTCGCGGTGGCGCAGGTTCTCATCGCGGGGGTCAACCTGTTCCTGCTCGCCACGGTGATCAACGCGGTACTCGGCTGGCCGCACTGGGTGTCGCTGATCGTCGCCGCCGCGGTGGTGTTGACCTACACCGCACTCGGCGGACTGTCCGCGGCGATCTACAACGAGGTGCTGCAATTCTTCGTCATCCTCGCCGCACTCGTGCCACTGACCGTCATCGGTCTGATCAAGGTGGGCGGGTGGAGTGGACTGCGCGACAAGGTGATCGACACCCACTCGGACTCCGGCGCGGTGACCGCGACGGTGCACGAGCAGCTCACGTCGTGGCCCGGGCAGGCGCTCAGCGGCTTCAACTCGCCGGTGTGGTCGGTCGTCGGCATCGTGTTCGGCCTGGGCTTCGTGCTCTCGTTCGGGTACTGGACCACCAACTTCGTCGAGGTGCAGCGGGCGATGGCGTCGGACTCGATGTCGGCGGCGCGGCGCGCCCCGATCATCGGCGCGATCCCGAAGATGTTCATCCCGTTCGTGGTGGTGATTCCCGGAATGATCTGCGCCGCAGTGGTCGGCGACATGATCCACCTCAAGAACACCGGTACCGGCAACGGCATCACCTACAACGACGCCATGCTGCTGATGATGCGCGACATCTTGCCCAACGGCCTGCTCGGCGTCGCGGTGGCGGGTCTGATCGCCTCGTTCATGGCCGGCATGGCGGCCAACGTGTCGGCGTTCAACACCGTGTTCAGCTACGACATCTGGCAGCAGTATGTGGTGAAGGATCGCGAGGACTCGTACTACATCACGGTGGGGCGCGTCGCGACCGTGGCGGCGGTGCTGCTCGCGATCGGTACCGCGACCATCGCGGCCGGCTACTCGAACCTGATGGACTACCTGCAAACGCTTTTCGGCTTCTTCAATGCACCGCTCTTCGCGACGTTCATCCTCGGCATGTTCTGGAAACGGATGACGCCGACCGCCGGCTGGGTGGGATTGGTACTCGGAACCGCCTCTGCCGTCGTTGTTTTCGTGTTGCAAGAGACCGGGGTGATCGACCTACCCGGTCAGGGCATGCCGTTCGTCGCCGCATCAATGGCATTCATCGTCGACATCGTGGCATCGGTGGCGGTCTCGCTGGTCACCCGTCCCAAGCCGGCCTCCGAACTCGCCGGCTTCGTCTACTCGCTGACCGACAAGGCCACACTCGCCGGCGACGACTCGCGCACCGCCTGGATTGCGCGGCCCGTGCCGCTCGCCTCGATCGTGGTGATCCTCGTGATCATCCTCAACATCGTCTTCCACTGATCGGAGTACGCACATGACCGACCAACCAACCTCGACGCCGACAACCGCCTCGACCTCACGACAACGACTGCTGGTGCGTCTGTTCGACATTCGCAACATCGTCGGCGCATTGCTGGGGATCTACGGGATCCTGCTGCTGATCGCCGGGCTGATCCCGGCGTCGGGAACGGCAGGCGCCGGGGACCGCGCAGAGTCCGCGTCCCACGACGTCGTCGACCTGTCGGTCGGTAGCAGCGCCAACCTGTGGGTCGGTGTCATCCTGCTCGTGGTCGCGGCGTTGTTCTGCGGTTGGGCCGCCTGGCGGCCCAGGCCCTGATTGCCGGTGGCCCCGAACGCTATGGTGGGTGCCGTGACGATGGCGGAACCGTGGTGAAGCTGGGCCTGGCCGATCTGCGGCAACCGGTGTCGGCGGCGGATCTCGCCGACACCCGCGCGTTCTATGCCACCCGGGTCGGCGGTGTCGGACCGCGCTCGGCGACCGAGCTCGCCGCCGTCAGGGCCGCGCGGGCCGTCGACCCGCAGGCGCCGACCCGAGCCCGCTCCGAGATCATCGAGGTCGACGGCCACCGAATCCCGATCCGTATTCTGATGCCCGATTCCGGGCACCCCACAGGCATTCACCTCCACCTGCACGGTGGCGGGTTCTACATGGATTCCGCCGCCCGGCACGACGCGCAGAACGCACGCCGCGCCGACGCCCTCGATGCGGTGGTGATCGGCGTCGACTACCGCCTCGCCCCCGAGTCGCCGTGGCCGGCAGCCCCCGACGACTGTGCGGCGGTGGCATCGTGGCTGATCGAGACGGGCACCGAACGATTCGGCACCACCGCCCTGACCCTCGGTGGCATGTCGGCCGGTGCCACGTTGGCGATGACGACACTTCTCCGCCTGAGCGATGCCGGCGTGGTTTCCGAGGTCGACGGCGTGGTCCTCGAGGCCGGTAGCTACGACCTCAGTGCCCACACCCCCTCCGGTGCAACAATTGCCGACGAATACTTCATCGAGGCGTACGTCGGTCATGTCACCGACCGCACCGTTGCCGACATCTCACCGATCTTCGGCGATCTACGGGGCCTGCCGCCGGTGCTCGTCGTCATCGGGGAGGACGATGTGGTGCTGGCCGACAACCTCGCCATGCTCGCCCGGCTCATCGCCGCGGGAAACGACGTCGATCTACGGCTGTATCCGGCTGCACCGCATGGTTTCACGATGCATGACACACCCATCGGCCGGCAGGCAGTCGATGATGTCGACACGTGGCTGCGCGCACGGCTCGCCCGCTGACGCACCCACGCTCACCGATGACCGGCCCACGCCAGCAACCGGTCCACCGGCCAGGTGGTGATGATGCGATCCGGGTCGATGCCGTGCTCGTGGGCACGCTGCGCTCCGAGCACCGTGAATTCGAGCTGCCCCGGTGCGTGCGCATCGGAGTCGATCGCGAACAGACAGCCCGCCTCGATCGCCATGGTCACGAGTTCGTCGGGCGGGTCGACACGTTCGGGGCGGGAATTGATCTCGACCGCGGTCTGATGGGTTGCGCACGCCTCGAACACTTCTCGGGCGTCGAAACTCGACGGTGGCCGGTGTCCGCGGCCGGTGAGTACGCGCCGTCCGGTGCAATGCCCCAGCACGTCGACCCGCGGGTCGGTCGCGGCTGCCACCAATCGCCGCGTCATGGCGTCGTGCTCCATCCGCAGGGCCGAATGCACCGAGGCGGTGACGATGTCGAGCCGGTCGAGGAGCGCATCGGTCTGATCGAGTGCACCGTCGTCGAGGATGTCGACCTCGATTCCCGCCAGCAATCGAACCTGCGTGTCGGGCAGCCGCCTCCCGGTCATGTTCGCCCCGCGGTTGTAGGCCTCGATCTGCTCGATCTGATCGGCGAGCCGTTCTGCACTGAGACCGTGTGCCACGGTCAACCTCGGCGAGTGGTCGGTGACCGCGAGCCACTCGAGTCCGAATGCGGTTGCCGCCGCTGCTATCTCCGTCAGCGGGGCACCGCCGTCGCTGGCGTCGGTGTGGCTGTGGCAGTCCCCGCGCGCCTCGGCGACGAGATCGGCGGCGGCGCCGGGCGGATACGGCGACTCCGTCGACTGCAGACGCGCCAGATACTCCGGCAGATCTCCGTCGAGGGCCTCGGCGATGACCGTGGCGGTGGTCTTGCCGATACCCGTGATCGACGTCAGAGTGCCTTCCCGCGAACGACTCTCGAGATCATCTGGGTCGAGTCGAGCCGCCGCCCTGGCCGCCTTGCGGAACGCCTCCACCCGATAGGTGCTCTCCCGCGCCCGCTCGAGCAACCACGCGATCCGCTGCAACGCGACGATCGGCTCGACGGGTGCGCTCAGCGGCTCCAACGTTCTCATCGGGGCACGCTCACGCCAGTGCCGCGTCGACCACCTCTTGTGCCTGCACCTGGACTTGGGCCAAATGCTCGGGCCCCTTGAAGGATTCGGCATAGATCTTGTACACGTCCTCGGTGCCCGACGGCCGGGCGGCGAACCATGCGTTCTCGGTGGTGACCTTCAGTCCGCCGATCGCCGCACGATTGCCCGGTGCCTCGGTCATGATCGCGGTGATCTTCTCTCCGGCCAGTTCGGTCGCGGAGATCTGGTCGGCCGACAACTTCGCCAGAACCGCCTTCTGCTCCCGCGACGCCGGCGCATCGATACGGGCGTAAGCGGATTCGCCGAAGGCGTCGGCGAGTTCACGATAACGCTGCGAGGGCGTCTTGCCGGTCACCGCGAGGATCTCCGAGGCCAGCAGATCCAGGATGATCCCATCCTTGTCGGTGGTCCACGGCTTGCCGTCGAAGGTCAGGAACGACGCTCCCGCACTCTCTTCGCCACCGAAGGCGATCGAGCCGTCGAGGAGTCCGTCGACGAACCACTTGAACCCGACCGGCACCTCGACGAGACGTCGACCGATGGCGCCGACCACCCGATCGATCAACGACGAGGAGACCAGGGTCTTGCCGACCCCGGCCTGCTCCGACCATCCGGGCCGATGGGTGAACAGGTAGTCGATCACCACGGCCAGATAATGATTCGGGTTCATCAGGCCTGCGTCCGGGGTCACGATCCCGTGTCGGTCGGCGTCGGCGTCGTTGCCGGTGGCGATGTCGTAGTGATCGCGTGCACCGATCAGCGAGGCCATGGCATTCGGCGAACTGCAGTCCATCCGGATCTTGCCGTCGGTGTCGAGGGTCATGAACGAGAACGTCGGATCGACGGTCGGATTGACCACGGTGAGCGTCTCGAGGTTGTAGCGGAAACCGATGGCCGCCCAGTATCCGACCGAGGCACCGCCGAGCGGGTCGGCGCCGATGCGGAAGCCCGCGGACCGGATCGTGGCCATGTCGACCACGTCGGCCAGCCCGTCGCAATACCGCATCATGAACGGGTAGTCGGTGACGAACTCGCCGGTCCGGGCCTGCTCGAACGGAATCCGCTTGACGCCGACGAGCTTCGCGCGCAGCAGTTCGTTGGCGCGCGCGGCCACCCACGAGGTGATCGATGTGTCGGCCGGTCCACCCGACGGCGGGTTGTACTTGAACCCACCGTCACGCGGCGGATTGTGCGACGGGGTGACGACGATGCCGTCGGACTCCACACCCGGATTCTCGGCATTGAACTGCAGGATCGCGCGACTCACCGCTGGCGTCGGGGTGAAGGAGTCCCCCTCGGCGGTGAGCGTGGTGACGCCGTTGGCGGCGAGGACCTCGAGGGCGGTACGCCATGCGGGGATCGACAGCGCATGCGTGTCGAATCCGATGAACAACGGTCCACCGATCCCGGCGCCTGTCCGGTACTCGACGATCGCCTGGGTCGTCGCGAGGATGTGCGCCTCGTTGAACGAGGAGTCCAGACTCGATCCGCGATGGCCGGACGTGCCGAACACGACCTGCTGCAACGGATCATCGGGGTCAGGAGTGCGGTCGTAGTAGGCCTTTTCCACTGCGGCCACGTCGATGAGGTCTTCGGGCAGTGCCGGGGTACCGGCTCGAGGGTGTGCCATGTGACGAATTCTGCCACCGATCGAGCGGTCCGCAGGGCGATGCGAACCGAACAGTTACTGTGAACCACCCGCACGTCCGCCAGCAAGGAGCACTCTCGATGCCCGTGCGCAGCGCTGATCCTCGGCTCGTCGTCCTCGTCCTGCCCGGTGGGACCGATTCGAGTTACCGTCCGTTCTCACCGTGGCAGGCCTCGGCGCTGCGCATGTATCCGTTCACCTGGTCGATCCGGGCGCGCTTCGGTCGGGCCGTCGACGTCCGCCAGGTGCGCTACCGCGTCTACGGCTGGAACGGCGAACAAGCCTCGCCCATGCCGTACGCGCGGGCCGCGCTGGCCCGTGCGCGTCGTGCACATCCCGACACCCCGGTGGTGCTCATCGGGCACTCGATGGGCGGACGCATCGCGGCGCAGCTGGCCGCCGACCCCGCGGTCACCGCAGTGCTCGCGCTGGCCCCGTGGTGGCAGTTCGCCGACTGGCGGATGATCAACGACGAGGCCCGGGTGGTCGCCGTCCACGGTGACGCCGACACCATCACCCTGGCCCGCAAGACCGCCAAGGGCGTCGCCGAGTTGCGCGACCGTGGCGTCGACGCCACCTATGTGTCGGTGCCCGGTGGGCACCATCCGATGCTCGACCATCTGGGCCTGTGGCAGGGATCCGCGCTCGCGTTCGTCCGCGAGGAATTGGCGCGCCGATCAGAACGCCTGCCCAAGAGCTGACCACGCCGGTCACGACGGTCGAACGGCAGCGCGGGGTCCGGCGAGTGCGGTGACGAACCCGTCGTAGAACTCGACGTATTCGTCGCCGTCGAGGACGTACACGGGATCGTCGCCGGTGTCGCCGAACGACTCGGTGCGCAACTGTGTCCGCATGTTCTTGAAGGTCGAGGTGTGCTCGAGATGGTCGGTGAGCCGGACGAACAGTGGCACCGCGTATCCGGGCAGTCCGGAGCGGACATGCTCGGCGAAGGCCACCGGGTCGAACGTGGCGCCCTGCGTGAGGCTGATCGCGGCCATACCGGCCTTGCCGTCGACCCCGGGCACCTGCACCCCGAACACCACCGCCTCCTCGACGGCCGGGTGGGCGTCGAGGACGGCCTCGACCTCGGTGGTCGCCACGTTCTCGCCCTTCCACCGGAACGTGTCGCCGATCCGGTCGACGAATCCGATGTGCGAAAACCCTTGGTCGCGTACCACATCGCCACTGTTGAACCACCTGTCGCCGGCTTTGAACGCTCCGGTGACGACCTTCTTCTCCGATGCCGACGGGTCGGTGTAGCCGTCGAACGGGACGCGCCGGTTGATCTCGGCGAGGAGTAGGCCGGTCCCATGCCGGGGCACCTTGACGACTTTGCCGTCGGGTCCTCGCCGCGGTTGCCCGGTGTCCTCGTCGTACTCGACGATGGCATATTTCAGGGGCGACCAGCCGGCCGTCTTGGGGATGCCGAGGACGTTGATGAAGCCGATGTTGGCCTCACTCGCGGCATACAGTTCGACGATGCGGTCGATGCCGAACCGTTCGGTGAACGCATCCCAGATGTCGGGGCGCAAGCCGTTGCCGACCGCCACCCGCAATCGGTGGGCGCGATCGGTGGGCCGCTCCGGTTGCGCGAGCAGGTATCGGCAGAGTTCGCCGATGTAACAGAACGCCGTCGCGTCGTTCTCGATGATCTCGTCGATGAATCCCGACGCGGAGAACTGTCGGCCGATCGCCAGGCACGCACCCGAGGCGAGCACCGACGACACCGAGATCGTCAGTGCGTTGTTGTGGTAGAAGGGCAGCGCGGTGTACATGACGTCGTCACGGCGCAACCGGATGCCGAGTCCGCCGATGCCCGACATCGCCGCGAGCCACCGATAGTGGCTCATCTTGCTGGCCTTGGGAAATCCCGTCGTTCCGGAGGTGAAGATGTAGAACGCGGTGTCCGACAGCGGGATCGAGTCGGTGACGGCGGGATTGCGCGGGGAACACCGCGCCGCGCCGCGGTGTAACTCGGCGAAGTCGAGGCGAACCTCGGGCAGCGCCGACTCCGGTACGGACTCGAGCACCTCGGCGAGATCGGGTTGGTAGATCAGGACCTTCGCGCCGATGAGCCCCAAGCTGTGTTCGAGGACCGCGCCGCGCTGGTGAAAGTTGAGCATCCCCGCGATCGCCCCGAGTTTCACGATCGCCAGCATGGTGATCACGACGTCGGGATGGTTGCGCGATTCGATGGCCACGACGTCGCCGCGTGAGATCCCCTGCCGACTCAGGAAGTCCGCGATCCGGTTGGCGTGCGCGTTGGCGTCACGGTAGGTGATCGACTGCCCCTCGAAGCGCAGGAAATCGCGATCGCGATAGGCCTCGACGGACTGGACGAAACGCTTCCCGATGGACATCTGCCGACCGGGCGGACGCGGGATCAGCGCCGGCAACGACCGCAGCACTCCCCCGAGGTCCGGGCGCAGAGACGCGAGCCCCGACAGGATGTCTCGCAGGGTGATGTCGGGAAGAAGTCCCGTATCTGCCGAATGCGGAGTTGTCATCACGTCCTTTCCCCGGGCATCCACCTCGATGCCCGTCACTTGCCCGGCAGGGGCGAGATGCCGCCGCTGATGTCGGTGATCTGCCAGTTCTTGCCGTCCACCGTTATCGGGTATAGCGCAGTCGTCTTCACCCCGTCCGGTGATTGGACGTTACTGGTGGTCACGTCGAGGAAGACCTGAACGTGGTACGTGCCGTCGTTGTGGGTGGCGATGTCGCTGCCGACGAGCGTGCCGGTGGAGACCCACTGCAGTTGCCCGAGAAGATCACGCAACGCGGGTTCGCTGGTCTGGAACTGCTGTGCCAGCGGCTGGTTGACGTGTGAACGCAACGCCGCGAACCACGGGTCGAAATTGCGGTAGTCGATCCGCGCGGCGGCCACCGCATAGTCGGAGGCGAGTTGTCGTGCGTGCGCCTCGTCGGCCGACTGTGCGCGCAACGCATCGAGCTCGTCGCCACGCTGGTGCGCTTGCCACCCGAAGACGCCTGTCGCCACCGCCAACGCCAGGATCACCGCGACGATCATCGACACCACGAACGACCGCGAACGCAGCCGGGCCGTCAGCGACGCGCGGCGTCCCGGAGGCTGGTCGGCTTCTGCCACCTTCTCATCTGATTCTGTTGCCCCGTGCGGTGATTCGGTATCGGCCGGTGTTCTGTCGTCCGGTGCTGCGTTGGTCTGCTCCGTGTCGGCCGGTGCTGTGTTGGCCTGTTCCGTGTCAGCCTGCTCCTCGGCAGTGTCCGTATCGGCAACGTCGGTGTCACTCATGTCATCTCGGTTCGTGTCGGTGGGCGGTGGGGATTCTCGGGCTCGTGGCGGCCGATGCGGCTCGGTGGTGGCCGATGGGCTGGGTGGTGCCGTCATGGCGGGTCCGCCACGGTCAGTCGCAGGACGCCGTTCTCGTCGACGATCCGCAACCCCTGCTCGACCAGGGTCGCCAGATTCACCCGACCGGCCGGTGCGACTGCGGTCAGGGTGGGCTGGAGCACCCGCATGATCGCGGCGACGTCGGGCATGGTCTTGTTGAGGTACTCGCCGATCTTCTGGGTGAACGGGATGATCACGTCGTACCAGCCGGTGGCGCCCTCGGTGGCCTGCGCGAGTCCGGGCAGCAGGCTCCACAAGGTGGAGAACGGAATGTTCATGTGCGCCAACTTCGGTGCGGTGGCGCGCATCACGGCGCCGATCCGGGCACCGTCGAGGCGCGTCAACAGTTCCTGTGCGTGGTCGAACAGGCCGGAGAACTCGGATCGGTAGGTGCCGATCGTGCGGGCGGTCAGCGAGGAGAATCGGCCGATGGTCGCCAGATCGGCGTCGCGGCCCTGCCAGCCCTCGGAGATGGTCCGCGCGATCTCCTCGAGGGTGGCCGGATCGAATTGGCTGGTGAGTCCGTGCATGGAGGTCAGCATGTCGGCCACCGAGACGCCCGGGTCGATGCCGTTGCCGATCACGGCACCGTCGGTGAGGTACGGGCCCGATCCGGTGGTCGAGGTGAACTCGACGTACTGCTCGCCGACCATCGACAGATTCGCGATGCTGACCGTCGCGTCGGCCGGCACGTCCGCGCCGGGCCTGATCCGGAGGGTGGCCCGCAGCCCGTCGGGTCCGGTCCGCAGATCGGTCACCGTGCCGACCTGGATGCCGTTATAGAGCACCGACGAATTATTCTGCAGGCCACCGGATTCGGTGAGGTCCAGCGATACGGTGTCGTATCGGGTGAACGGGTGCAGATGCAGGACGCCGACGACGAGGTAGGCGCTGAGCGCGATCGACACCACCACCAGCATCACCAGGCTCCCGATCGTGCGGCGTGCGGTCATCGCATGGCCCCGATCATCCGGAGAACCGCGGCGACGGTCCGGGTGTCGGTCGCCGACCCGCCGGTTCCGCGGCCATCGGGTTCGGTGACGTCGACGATGTCGATCGACGGGTTACCCGCCCAGGCGACGAGTCGGTCGCCGAGCAAGTCATCGAGACGGCGGATGTCGGCGGGTGCCTGTGTGTCGAGCCGTACGGCCGTGGCGACCAATGGGTCGACGACCCCGATGAGGCCCTGAAGAGTCGCATAGCGCGGGATGATCAGGTTGCCGATGGGGACGACGTTGGGCCCCAACGCATTCAAGACGTTCGACAGTCCGAGGAATGCCGAGACCGCGCCGCTGACCCGTCGCGGCCCGAATTCGAAGGCGAACGCCAATCGGGACCGGTTGACGTCGAGGGTGTGCGAGATCGTCTCGATCGAATCGATCATCGACCGGATGTCGTCGCCCTGACCCGTGCTGCGCGCGATCAGCGCGCGCAGCACCTCGATGCCGTCGTCACGTTCGGTGGTGTCGGACGGAAAAGCCTTGTTGGCGTTGGTGATGATGCGTTGCAGGGTGGCGATGGTGCCTCCGTTGGCGAGTGCGGCCACACCTCCGAGAAGATCTTCGACCTGTGGTGACACCGTGGTCCTCGACAGCGGGATCGTCTGGCCGGCGGCGATGGTCGCGGTGGTGGCGCCGGCCGGTGGTGACAGCGCGATGAAGAAGTCGCCGAGGAGGGTCGCCTGCACGAGTTCGGCGGTCGTGCCGGCGGGCAGCCGGACGTCGGCGGAGAGATCGACGGTCGCGACCGCCACCCGGCGACCGTCGTGTTCGGCCAGACCCACCCCGCGCAATACCCCGATTCGTGAGCCGTTGTAGACCACCTTGCTGCGTGCGGGAAGGTTGAGTACCGAGGCGAATTCGATGTGTAGCGGGTAGCTGTCGCCGTCGACGCGGGTACCGGGTAGCGGCAGATCGGTCGGCGCAACGCCGCACGCGGCCACCAGCACCGTGAGGCTCGCCAGCACTGCCGCCCACGCCGCGCACCATCGGGATCGGATCATCACCGGCCCCCTGCGGACGCGAGTACGAGTTGGACCAGCGCGAGGTCGACGTGCCCGGTGGCTCCGGGCGACGGCCGGCAGGCCTGTGCCATGACCGCGTTGACCGCCGCGCAGACCGCCGAGCTCGACGACGCGGTGACCCGCACCGCCGGCGGAGCCGTCTCGATTCCACCGACTGCCGCGCCACGGGCGAGGATGCGTTGGACTCCTGTCGACACCAGGGGCAACCGCCGCAGCAGGGCGAGGATCTGACCCATCGGGACGCGATCGAGTAACGGCATGAGAGCGTCGAGGACGGCGAACACCGGCGGCGAGTAGGTACGGATGAGACGCAACAGCGACGGGGTCAGTTGGGTGGTCTGGACGACGGCCGGATTGAGCACCGAGAACCAGGCATCGAAGGTCTCGGCGAATTCACCGAGTTTGGTCAGTCCGAGTTGCAGATCCGGCCAGCGCTGAACGAAGAAATCGGTCAACTCCCCCACGTTGGTCAACAGCGAACGCAACTGTTGATCCCGCAGCCCCGGGTCGCCGAGCGCCGCGGCGAGCCCGGCGATCGCAGCATTGAAATCCGCACCGGTGCCGCGCAAGGTCGCATCGACGCGATTCATGCTGTCGCGCACCAGTTCACGGCGCTCGCCGGACTCCGACGCGGCGGCGGTGACCTGGGAGGCGAGCTTGTCGAAGGCGGCGTAGGCGGCACTGACACTGGTCGGGGTGTGCGTGCGCGCCAACGGGATACATCGCCTCATGTCCCACGCGGCTCCGGTGGTCCGACCCGACGGGATCTCCAGGTGCCGGTCGGTGACGATCGAATCCGAGGTGGTCACCGCCGACACATCGGCCGGGAAGTCGACGGGCGTGTCGAGGGTGAACCGCACGACCACGTGCCCGGCCTGCGGGGACACGGCGGTGACGGAGCCGATCCTTACGCCGCGCATCGTGACGTCGTTGCCCGGGTAGAGGCCGACGGCGTCGGCCATGTCCGCGCACCCCGACACGTGGCCGGCTCGCCGTTCAACGATGACCAGCGTCGCACCGACGATCACCGCGATCGTGAGCACCCCGACGATGATCCGGCGCCATATCTTCGGTGACCGAGACATCTCAGCACCGCCGATCCGGGCTCGGGACGCACAGCCCACCGGCCGTCACCTGATCGGGGGTGATCTGCACCTGCGGTGCGTTGACGACCACCGACGACAGATCCACCCGACCTGAGGAGTTGGTGACGCCCATGGCATCTCCGATCTGATCGACGATCGCGGTCAGCGTGCCGAGGAGGTCGTCGATGCGGGCGGGCTGGGCGCGCAGGGTGTTGAGGACGTCGAGAACCTGCCGGAACGGTGGTTCGATGGTGCCGGTGAAGGCATCGACCGGCTTGGCGATGAAGGCGAACAGCGCGCCGATCGACCGCACGGTCTCCACCCCTTCGGCCTTGACCTGATAGGCCTTGGCCCCGACATAGCCGATCAGGCGCAGCAGTTCGACCAGATCGGCGCGCCCGCTGTTGAGTCCAGAAATGTACTCGTCGCTCAGGGCGACCGCGGCGTCGAGGTCGTCGGACCGCGCCTCGACCGCGGTGGTCAGTTGTTCGGTGTCGGCGATGATCTGCCGGATCGCGTCGGGTTGTCCGGCCAGCGCGGCATCGACCTTGCGCAGCGTGTCGGCGATGGTCTGTCCGTTCACCTTCGACACGACCGCTCCGGAGTCGGCGAGAACGTCACTGAGCGTGTATGGCACCGACGTACGTTGCATCGGGATGATGTTGTGGCCCAGCGCTGTCCGGCCGGCCGGCGCCAACGCGACGTAGTGGCCCCCGATGGCGGTGGTCAACCGGACATCGGCCGACGTCTGATCACCCAGTGCGACATCGGAATCCACGCGCATAGTGACCTCGACGCGATCGGGATGCAGGGCGATCGCCGACACCTCACCAACCCGCACACCGGCGATGCGGACCTCATCACCGGATCGCAGGCCGCCGCTGGTACTCAACGCCACGAGGACATCGCGGTGGCCGAACGGGTCGAGGTAGATGACACCGCACACCGCGGCGAGCACGACCGCCACCCCGAGACCGAGCATGCCCAGCCGGAATTGCCTGCGCCGCATCGATGCTTCGTCGTGTCGCCGGGTCATCGGCACACCACCACCGGGACACCCGCGAGCAGAACCCGCGTCAGCGGCGTGGGGATCGCCTGTCCCGAGCCGCACTGATAACCACCCTGCCCCGCGGCGTGCGCCGTGGCGTCGAGCGCGTCGATCAGCGCGGGCAGTCGTCCGAGGGCGGCGGTCGCGGTGTTGACGGCCGGCACCCAGGTGCGCAGCAGGTGATCGACGGTGGCGTAGTTGCCGTAGTAACTCTCATCGAGGCTCTCGAGGAGTTGCCGTACGGGCCCGAGACTGCGCGCGGCCAATCGCATCGACTCCTGGGTCTTGTCCGCCGACGCCGCAAGCACCCCGAAGGCGTCTCCCATCCGGGAGATCAGATCGTTGAGTTGCGGTGACTTGTAACGGATCTCACCGGCGACACGGCCCAATTGGGTGATGACGGTCGCGATGAGCGTCGAACGATCGGAGACGACGTCGGCGAGCTGACGCAGCTGGTTCAGCACCGAGCCGACGTCGGGGCCGCGGCCCTCGATCACCGCCAGGATGTTGTTCATCAGCGAATTGAGTTGGTCGGGTTGCAGCGTGCCGAACAGCGGCCGGAGCCCGTTGAACATCTCGGTGATGTCGAAGGAACCGATGGTCCGCGAGGCCGGGATGACCGCGGTGGTGGCGAGTTCGTGTTGCGGGGCGGTGGCGTCACCTGCGGGGGTCTGCAGGTCCAGGTACCGCTGTCCGACGAGATTCAGGTAGCGGATGGCGATCTGGGTGTCGTCGTAGACCGTGGTGGTGGTGTTCACGGTGAAGCGCACCTGCGCCTGGGCCTGGTCGCCGGAATCGTCGAGCAGCGAGATGGATTCGACCTTGCCCACCCGCACACCGAGTTCGCGGACGTCGTTGCCGACGGTCAATCCCGACACGTCGGTGAAGCGGGCGGTGAACGTCCGCCCGGCGCCGGGCACCGAGGGATCGAGCGCCTGGAAGATCACCCACCCGGCGAGCAGCATGGCGACGACGAACAGGACGAAACCCGCAGTGGCCGTGGGCCGCACCCGGTTCATCGGCCGCCACCCCCGGTACGGACGGCACCTGCGGTCGGCAAGGCCGAGGTGATCGCGGGCAACGACTCCAGCGTGAGCCCGAGGCGCAACCGCACGGTGCCGTCCACGCGCGGCAGCATCTTGTCGAGCCGGCCGATCAGCTCGTGTGCATCATCGGCTGCTGCGGGCACGGTGGACAGGGTGTAGCCGAGCGGGGCCCCGAGAGTGAGTGAGGCGTCGAGAACGGTGGCCAGGTCACCCGGATCGGTGCCGACGACCTGGCCCAGGGTGATGAAGGTCTGCACGAGGCCGGTCAGCGCGCCGGTGACCTTGGCCGTCTCCTGCGGGTCGGCATACATCGCGGTCTTCTCCACCAGGGTGGTGAAGAGGTTGACGAAGGGGTCCGACAACGCGGCCGCACCGCGTAGGGTGTCGTCGGCGATACGCAGCATCTGGGCGAACGGCGTCTGTTGGTGCTGATGCGCGAGTGCGAACAAATCGAAGCCCGACCGCATCAGCGGCGAGATCTGGGTGACGACCTCGTCGAGCCGGTTGATCATCGCGGTGACCTCGGAGCCGGTGAGGGTGGAGCTGATCGATCCGATGTCACGCAGGACGCTCACCGCCGATACGTCCGACGAATCATCCTGCGCCGCAATGATCTGTCCGTTGCGTAGCGCCGGTCCCGGTGCGGTGGGGGTCAATTCGATCCCGGTCACGCCGAAGATGTTCGACGGCGCGAATGTCGCGGTGAGGTGGCCGCCGATGTGGTCGGCCTGGGTGGCGTCGACGGCCAGGCGCATCCGCTGATGCCCCTGATCGTCGATGGTGATCGACTCGACGTGCCCGACGAGCAATCCCTGGTATTTGACGTCGGCGCCTGCCGAGAGTCCTTCGGAGATGCGATCGGAGGTCACGGTCACCTCGACGGTGTCGTCGAAGACTCCGCGCGCGTAGAGGGTCACGGGTATGGCGATGGCGGCGAGCACCGCGATCGCCGCGATGCCCCACCGGGTCAGCACACCGGTGGACGGACCACGCCCGGACACGTCGATAGGTGGCCCGATCATCCGGAGAACCTGAATCCGACGTCGGAGCCCCAGAACACGAGGGTCAAGATCATGTCGAGCACCACGATGAGGATGAAGCTGAATTTGATGGCGCGGCCGGTGGCCGTCCCGACCCCTTCGGGTCCGCCGCGGGCGTAGTAGCCCTGATATCCGTGTACGAGGACGACGGCGACGATGAACACCACCGCCTTGATCAGCGAGTAGATGACGTCGACCGGACTCAGGAAGGCGGTGAAGTAGTGGTCGTAGGTGCCGCTGGATTGACCGTGCACGCCGGTGACCACCAGCGCACAGGTGAGGTAGGCGAGAATCAGGGGGATCAGGAACAACGGGATGATGGTGATGACCCCGGCGATGGCACGTGTGCTGACGACAAACGGGATCGGTTGCACGGCTTGCGCTTCGAGTGCGTCGATCTCCTCGGCGATCCGCATCGACCCGATTTCGGCGGTCATCCGGCAACCGGCCTGCGCGGCGAACCCGATCGCCACGACGATGGGTGCGATCTCGCGGGTGGTGGCATACGCGGAGAGAAAACCGGTGAGCGGACCCATGCCGAACATGTCCAGTGAACCGAAGGCCTCGACCCCGATGGAGCCGCCCACCGACGCCCCGAGAACCACCAGCACCGCGACGGTCCCACCGCCCACGATGACCGTGCCGTTGCCCCACATCATGTCGCCGAGGACGGCCAACGTCTGGCGACGGTACTGACGCAGCGCGTGCGGCATGGCGCCGAGCACCTGTGCGGTGAAGCGCAACTGATGGCCGAGCTGCGCCAGCAGTCGCGCGGGCGCGCCGGTGATCGCGCCGAGCCGGCGCACACGCGGGTGGGCGGCGAGGTACACCTCGAGTCCCAGCATCGGCAATCACCCGACCTTCGTCTGCACGAACATCGACAGCACCTGGGTGGCAAGGAGATTGAGCACAAAGCTGGCGACCACACTGAGTACGACGGCGGCGTTGACCGCGTCGGCGACCCCGCGCGGACCGCCGCGCGCCTCCATCCCACGCTGACAGGCGATGGCGACGACGACCAGACCGAAGATCTCGGCTTTGCCCAGCGCCGCCCACAGATCGACGAGGCCCGCGAACTCGCCGAACGACCCGAGATAGCTGCCGGCCGCACCGCCCTGGAATGCGACGTTGACGAAATATCCGGTGGCCACACCGACGAAGACGATCTCCACACAGATCAGGGGTGCGATCACGGCCACGGCCGCAAGGCGGGGGGCGATCACCCGCCGCGCCGGGTCGATACCCATGGTGCGCAGGGCGTCGATCTCCTCACGAACCGTCCGCGACCCCAGGTCGGCGGCAACCGCCGAGCCGACCGCACCGCCCAGCAGCAGTGCGGTGGCGATGGGGGCACCCTGCCGCAGCACCCCGAGCGCGCCGGCCGCGCCGGCCATCGAGGACGCCCCGATCTGCGAGGTCAGGCTGCCCACCTGCACCGAGATGATCACGCCGAACGGGATCGCCACCAACGCGGCGGGGATCGCGGCGACCCCCGCGAAGAACACCATCTGCCGGTAGGCCTCACGCACCGGGAACCGGCCCCGAACCACGTCTGCGACGCCGAACCCCACCGAGGTCGCGAAGAGATCGAGTAGGCGCCCGAGGGTCGACACCGAGGAGCCCAGCATGCCCGTCACTCGGCCCCGCTCGCTCACACGCATCGCCACTCCGGTGTCCCCGCCGACCCGATCCGGGTCCTCGTCCGCTCCCGACACTCACGCCACCCGAAGGGCGCGTCGTGCCAGTGTGACACGAAAAACAAATTCTGGGTTCATTTTCAGTTTTTGCGGTTGTCAGGGCATCGCGGCACGTCAACGGCCTGTGACGAGCTCGGCCGGGATTGCTTCTGGACCGCGATTGGCTACACACTGGTGGCATGGACGACCCCGACTCCCCGCCGACCATCACCCCGGACACGGAACCGACGGGACCACTCGACGGCATCACCGTGCTCGAACTGGGCACTCTGATCGCGGGCCCCCATGCCGCTCGCCTGCTCGGCGACATGGGCGCCGAGGTCATCAAGATCGAGCCACCCGATCGGCCGGACCCGATCCGCACCTGGGGGCAGGCCGAGGTCGAGGGCCAGCGCTTCTATTGGACGGTGCACGCCCGCAACAAGCGGGCGATCACCCTCGATCTGCGCGACGACCGCGGACGCGAATTGTTCCTGCGATTGGCCCAGCGCGCCGACATCGTCGTCGAGAATTTTCGGCCCGGAACGCTCGAACGGCTCGGGATCGGGCCCGAGGTGTTGTGGCAGCACAACGCGGGACTGGTCGTGGTGCGGGTGTCGGGGTACGGCCAGACCGGGCCCGACGCGGCGCGCGCGGGATATGCCTCGGTCGCCGAGGCCGCCAGCGGGCTGCGCCACATCAACGGCTACCCCGGGCAACTCCCGCCGAGACTGTCGCTGTCGCTGGGCGACACCCTCGCCGGGATGTACGCCGCGCAGGGCGCACTCGCGGCACTCTACCGCCGGACCGTCACCGGCAAGGGGCAGGTCGTCGACACCTCACTGCTGGAATCATGTGTGGCGGTGCAGGAGTCGACGATGGCCGACTACGACATGGGCGGCATCGTGCGGGGGCCGTCGGGCACCCGTCTCGACGGCATCGCCCCATCGAATCTGTATCCGACCGCCGACGGAACCCACGTGATCATCGCCGCCAACCAGGATTCGGTGTTCGCCCGGCTGTGCGCGGCGATGGGACAGCCCGAACTCGCCACCGACCCGCGCTTCGCCGACCACGCTGCCCGAGGACGCAATCAGGATGAGCTCGACGCCCTCATCGGCGAGTGGTCGGCGCAGCACGGGGCCGACAAGCTCACCGAGGTGCTCTCTGCGGCGGGAGTCGTGGTCGGGCCGGTGAACACGATCGAACAGGTCGTCGCCGACCCCCATCTGCAGGCGCGCGGGATGATTGCCGAGCATTACGACGCCCGGGTGGGCCGGGTGGTCCACGGCCCCGGTGTGGTGCCCCGCTTCGGCGACACCCCGGGTCGAATCCGCAATGCCGGGCCACCGGTGCCCGGTCACGACAATCAGGCGGTGTTCACCGATCTGTTGGGATTGACGGACTCCGAGGTCGACGAACTCCATGAACAGGGCGTGATCTGATGAACGTCACCCTCCGCGACGTCGCCATGCGAGACGGATTGCAGATCGAGGAGCCGATCTCACTCGACGCCAAAGTGGAACTGTTGCAAGCCATCTGCGATACCGGGGTGACCGAGGTCGAGGTGACCGCGTTCGTCTCGCCCAGCAAGGTACCCGCACTCGCCGATGCCGCCGAGCTCTGCACGCACCTCGGCGAGTTTCCCGACGTACGGTTCTCGGCGTTGATCGCCTCGGTCAACGGCACCCGCCGTGCGCTCGACTCCGGTGTGAGCAATCTGGAATATGTTGTCTCGGCCTCTGATTCACACAGCCGGGCCAATGTCGGACGCGACACCGACGCGTCGACGGCACTGATCGACGAGATCGTCGGTATCGCCCACGACGCGGGAGCCACACTCGAGGTGATCATTGCGACCGCCTGGGACTGCCCGTTCGACGGCCCGACGCCACCGGAGCGGGTCACCACGATCGTCGCCCACGCGGTGGCGGCGGGCGCCGACCGCATCAGTATCGCCGACACCATCGGCACGACGACCCCGAGACGGGTGACTGATCTTGCCGCACAGGTGTTCCCGCTGATCGGTGATCTGCCGCTGGGCGCACACTTCCACAACACGCGGGGTACCGGGTTGGCGAGTGCCTACGCCGCCGTGCAGGCCGGCATCACCCGGCTCGATGCCTCGGTCGGCGGACTCGGCGGATGCCCCTTCGCACCCGGTGCGAGCGGCAACATCGCCACCGAGGATCTCGTCTATCTGTTGCGCGACTGCGGCATCGACACCGGCGTCGATCTCGATGCCGCCATCCGCGCCGGACGCGTCGCCATCTGTGCGGTCGGTGGCGGTGACGGGAGCGCGCTGATGCGCGCG
>NZ_MVPX01000327.1:0-7952 GCF_002043085.1 Gordonia sp. i37
TCAGTGCTCGTCGATGTCGCGGTAGGCGGTCTTCTCGTCACGCATGCGCCGCAGCGGTGTGAACAACGCCCAGGCGGCGGCGATGAGGAAGACACTGATCCCGCCGACGACGAGCGCGATGTCGCGTGTCCGGGTGGCGGCCCGGTCGGGCGGGACCGGCCCGGCGATCTGCTTCTGCAGCACGGTGTTCGACGCGTGAGGCTGGTCGGGGTCGACGGCGGCGATCGGGTCGACCAGACCGTACCCGGTCGCCATGTCGGGCCCCCGTCCACCTGTGTGGGCGGTGCGCTTGATCAGTTCGATCACCTCACCGGCAGACATGGTGGGGTGCTCGGCGCGGACGAGGGCGACCACCCCGGACACCACTGCGGCGGCGAAGCTCGTTCCGTTGAACGATGATTGGGCACCTTTGATGACCTGCCGGTTGACCAGCCCGGAGCCGGTGCTGCTCAATGAGACGACGTTTTCGCCGGGGGCGGCGACCGAGACCCACGGACCGGTCAGTGAGGTCGACGCCGGCTCGTCGTCGGCGGTCACATTTCCCACCGACAGCACATAGTCGGAGAACCACGCGGGACTGGCGTAGGTGGTCATCCTCGACCATTCGGTGGAGCGGGGTACGTTCGGGTCGACGCCGGGATTCTGAGGGCAGCGATCCTTGTCGGCGTTGCCTGCGGCTGCCACCACCACCACGTTGCGTTGGTAAGCGGCGCGCACGGCGCGGCCGAGCAGGTCGTCGTCGACCGGGGATCCCGTTGTGCCGCAGGCTGCGGCAGAGATGTTGATGACCGTGGCGCCCAGGGACACCGCACGGGTGATCGCATATGCCAGCGTGGTGGTGTTGCCGTATCCGGAGGAGACGGCATCGCTGTCATCGCCGTTGCTGCCGTCGACCTGGTAGGAGTCGCTGTTCTGCCGGATCGACAGGATCGTCGCGTCGGGGGCGATGCCACTGAAGCTGTCGGCGGTCGAGGGACGCGCCGCGATGAGCCCAGCGACCAGCGTGCCGTGTGAGTCGCAGTCGGTGAGCCCGTCTCCGCTGCCGACGTAATCGCCACCACCGATCACCTTGCGGAGCCGGGGTTGCGGATGCACACCGGTGTCGATGACCGCGACCGTTTGCCCGGCCCCCGTGCTGTATGTCCAGGCAGCGCGATAGTTCACGGCGAAGCCTGTCGGGTCGACCTGGGACAGATCGGTGCCGGCGGCGAGTACCGGTGTGGCGCACTGCTGTTGCTGTTTGGTCTTGTCGGTGGGCCCCACCGGACCGCTCGGTGCACCGCCCGCAGCGATCCGCGGTGGGGTCAGGGCTGCGGCGGGCCCTGTGCCGACGAGTACCAATACCAGCACCGTGGCCAGATGGGCGATGACGACGACCGTGCGTCGCACCCTGATCGGAACTGTCATCCCCCCACGACCTGGGCGTACAGGCCTGCTGTCCACGCCAGCACGGGGAGGACCACAGCGAGGGCGAGGTAATCAAGGTGGTCGCCGAGTCGCGCCCACCGTGGCGACCTACGGTCGGTGGCGAACACCGCGATGCCCACTCCGACGACCACCAGCGCGAGGAGGGCGAGAGCGGCGACCGCATACATCGCCGACGGCGCCGTCCGGAGCGCGAGGGCGGTGATCACCAGAATCGCGACACCACCGAACAGCAGTGACGCCGACGGCACGAACGGCAGCTTGCGTGCGCTGCGCAGCATCATCGCGGCCGCGACGACGGCGTTGAACGCGATGACCGCCCACGGTGTGGGATCGGTGCCGAGGGCTGCGATCGCTATACCGGCGATCACGGTTGCCGCGGCTGCCAGATAAACCGCTGACCGTGTGGCGCGGTCACGCTCCACGGATTCGGCCACGGCCTGGGCAGACGGGACCTGTGCGCGGGCACCGGCCGCCGTCCGGCGCTGCCGCTCGCGGCGCTCGGCACGGTCGAACGGGTTGGTGAACAGCTCGCTGGTGCCTGCCTGCGCGTCACGGGAGGATTCACGCTGATTGGTGAGTGGACGGAGCCGACGACGGTTCACGATGAGTGGGTCCGCTCCCACCGCGAGAAACAGACCACAAGTGGCCAGGACGGTACCCGACAGCTGGTCGGTCCAGTGGAAAGCTGCGTGCGCCACGGCCACGACCGCGCACAGAGTGAACCCGACCGCCACCCCGACGAATCCGACGTGTCCGGCGCGGACGATGACCTGCCCACCGATCGCGACGAGAATCATGACGCCGCACACGATGGCCGGCGCCCAGGCCTTCACACCGACGGGCAGGTGTGCGCCGCCCACAGATGCCACCCCGAATACCAGTGGCAGGGCCGCCCATCCCAGTGCGGCGGCGATCGGCGGCTCGGCGTAGTAACGGCGCGCGACGACGGCGCCGATGACGAGGGCTACGATCACGCCGACAGTCTGATAGGCGAGCGCGGTGCGCCGGGACAAGCCGAAGTCGCCGAGCAGGAGCAGGTCACACACCGCAACGGCCATTGCCAACCCGATAAATGCCATCACGCGGGCGGCGCGGGAACTCCACGTCGGGTATCCCTCCCGATTGAGTCGGGCCACCGCATCGACGACGTCATCGAACAGTTCGGGCGGGGTCAGCGCTCGTTCGGCACTCAGACTGAACTGGTCGCCGTCCTGCGAACCTGCCATGGCCAGGGTCTGGTCTCCGCGCACCTCGCGACCACTCGCGAGCCGGGTCAGCACCCACCGGTCCCGTTTGTTGGGAATCCCGTTGGGTTCGTCCTCACGCCTGACATCCCGCGAGGCGATCAGCTCGGCGAGTTCGGGGACGAGGTTGACGACGGGAACATCTATCGGCAACTCGATATCGAGTTGGGTACGTCCGCCGAACACCGACACCCGTATGGTCCGCGGCGCGGCCGCGACCATCACCGTCTGCCGAAGCTCCCCTATCCCCGTCACAGCGTTCCAATCTAACCGACCGGACACTCCCGTGTGACCCGTGGTCATCCGGATGTCTGACGTGCCCGGCGAGTCGTGGACGGTGGGATCTCCACTATGTGATCACGCAACCCGGTTATGTTCGAGCCACGCAGCTTCAACTTCGTCAGGAGTTTGATAACCCAACGCGGAATGAAGCCGAATCCGATTGTATCGCAATTCAATCCATGATGTCACATCATTGATGGCGTGTCTTCTGGTGGGATAGGCGTTACGATTGACGAGTTCATTCTTCAGCGACCCGTTGAACGACTCGGCCCACGCATTGTCCCAACACACACCCGTGCGTCCAACCGACCGCAGCACTCTCAGGCCCCGACACGTATCCATGAAGTGACCAGACATATATTGACTTCCGCGGTCGGAATGAAATATGGTCACGTCGGGAATAAAGTCAACATTTTTCGATGCCTTTTTCAATGCGTCACACACCAAATCTGCTGTCATTCGAGACGACATCGAATAACCAACAACCTTCTTCGAGAAACAGTCGAGCACCGTCGCCAAATACACCCAGCCCTGCCACGTCGCGATGTAGGTGATGTCGCCGACGAGCTTGTGACCTGGGCGATCGGCGGTGAAGTCACGCCGCAGTAGATCCGGCAGGCCGGCACACTCGACCGGGATCGTCGTGCGTGGGCCCTTCCTGCGTGGTTGACAGGTCACCAGGCCCTCATCGACCATGATCTGGCGCACCGTATCGTCATCGACCATCACGCCCTCACGCATCAACTGGGCATGGATACGGCGGTACCCGTAGGTGGAGTCCGAGTCATCGAACACCGTGCGGATCCGGTCTGTCACTACGATCCGCGCCGCCGCCCGCGCACTGACACCCCGCTTCTTCCATTCGTAATATCCCGAGGTCGATACCCGCAAACAACGGCACAATGCCGCCACACTGTGATTGCCTTCTTCGCGCGCGATGAACTGGAACTTCACCGATGCTTCTTCGCGAAGAAGGCCGTCGCTTTTCCTAGAATCTCGTTTTCTTCCCGCAATTCGCGAACTTCTTTTTCTAATTCACGAAGACGCTGGCGTTCCGATATCTCTACCGGCTCCCCGGTAATCTCCGGGTACCGTCTCCGATATGCCTTCACCCAACGAGACACCGAATTCTCAGATACCCCATTCTTTTTCGCCACATCCACAATCGTGTGTGACTTCTCCACAACTTCACGCGCTACCGAATCACGAAACTCATCCGTGAAACGCCCACGATCCCGTGCCACAGCCAACTCCTTCAGTCATCCCCACCGTAGTGGTAGGGACCACCGTCCGGGACACGCCGGTCAGGTCAGTCCGATATAGCGGTGCGTACCCCTACCGCAACCGATCGCGACGATCAAACACCAACGCATCCGGCAAATACTGCGACGCCACCCCCACCTCAAAATCCGAATCCACCGCCGCACACACCGGCCCCAAAATCCGCCACGGCACGAACCCCTCCTCCGCACGCACCCGATTCTCCACCGGCCGAGTAAAGAACTCCTTATTGCCCTCCAACGCCACCCGCACATCCCCCGGAAACTCACTACGACTCCCCGACACCACATCCCACAACAACCGCACCGACGGAAACACCCGCTGCAACACACTCTCGGCCCCCGCCAACGGCGCCAACTCCGGATCCGTCAACCGCATCACCTCCACCACCTGCTGCGCCACCGGCTCACCCCGCTCACCCCGCAACAACATCTGCCACGCCCGCGCCCACTGCTCCTGATACGGGTCAAACCACACCCCCTCCTCCCTCGACGCCTCCCGCCACTCCGGTTTGAAATCCCGCAACGCATCCAACAACCCCCGATCCCGAGCCACCAACCCCAACCACAACGCCCCCAACCAATGCGGCGCCATCGTCCGCGGATTCGGACCCGACGATCCCGTCTCCAACGACCTCCCCAACACCTCAAACGACAACCGGCGCTCACCCTTCGGCAACGACGCCCGCACAAACTGCACCCGACTCACCTCACACGCCGCATCCAACAACGACCACACCTCCTCACCCACCACACCACCCGAACCCACCAACGACCACACACACAACTCAATCAACTCGACCTGAAGATCATGAATACGATCACTATTCCACGGCCGATCCAACTCCAAAGAAAACTCAAGCCCCCGACGCGCACCACCAATCCTCATCTGCACATAATCGGGATCCCACTCATGCCACCGCTCGACATCCACCATCAGCCAAAAACTCCATCCATTGAACTTAAATTCTTGCCGTTCGCTATCGATCTTATGTCAAACTCTCGGTGACGGTACCCCGAATACGATCCACTGGAATCCACGGTCGCCCGAACTAGTTCATAACGCAAATCCCCACTCTTGCTCGAGTTTCTAATCTTCTCTGCGAGCTCGAGCTGGTCTGCGTCACCGCTCTCCTTCATTGCGACTAGCACAGACTCCAGATACTCCTTTCGCCCCTGCTGATAATGCAGGTCGTCTAATCCGCGCCGGTGCCCCAGTTCCGCATGCGGCCCCTTTGCCTCCACCACGACCAAAATCGGGCCGGTGATTCCTTCCTCGTTCTTCACGCCTTCCCGCGGAGTAACCCTGAACACTCCATCGACACCTCCGGCACCCCGGGAGCTGAGAGGCAGCAAGGTATCGACCTCAAACTGTCTGGCGCGGTATCGATTTGGGATTGCCTCCGCTGTCGCGTGCAGACCCGCCTTTTCGCCGGCGTCTGTCATGATCCGGAAAGCACTCTTTCGCTCAGCATCTGTCGCGTCCAGCTTGTTCAGAACGTGCTTCAGCTGAGCGCGCGCCCAATCCCGCAAGCGACGCAATTCGTCCGCCACCCGGTGAGCCCCATAGGTCACTTTCTCGTCGTAGGCCCCGTATGCGGCTTCCTCGACCTTGACCATCTTCTCGGTCGTGATCTCATCGTGCTCATCAAGCAGCGGAATCCGATCACCGTCCGCGTCCAACGCCCCCTTGATGTTTCGATCCCACCGCGGTCTCCCGTCGTGGTGGGTCCGATGGTAGTACTTCTCCAGGTACCGACGATCGGCAACTTTGTCGACAACCGACTTACCCGAGTGCTCCAGGCCATCGATCGGCTCCCTGGGATCTGTTTTTCCCCTGCCCGGAGCATCGGTCGGGTCCGGTTGCTCCGTGCCCGGGTCGTGCTCGCCGTCGCGAGGCTGACCGGGATCACGGTGCGGACCGTCTACATCTCCCGCCCGCGCATTCTCGGCAGATCGATCTCCGTCCACGCGCTCCGTCGGTACGTCCGACTCGCCATCACGCGCGAGCCTTTCCGACGAGAGTGGCACGCCCGCGTCATCGCGCTCGCGAGAACGCCCTGCATGACCGTTGAGGTCGGCGTCGGCCTCAACCGCTGGTGCTCGCCTCGTGCCCGACCCGCCGCCGTCGTCTCGGGCCCGACGAGTCCCACTCCGCTCCCCGTCGTACTGTTCAGTGCGCTCGTCGTGTTCAGTGCGCTCGTCGTGTTCAGTGCGCTCGTCCCGGAATTCGCCCTGCCGCGGCCCCCCGCGCCTGGTCCCGACCAACTCGTGATCGCCAAATACCTTGCGGCCGCCCAACTCGGCTCTGGGATGCGTCAGTCGCGCGTCTTCGATTCCGACTGGTCCACGACCGTCGTGGTAGGCGGCGCCGAATTCCGTGAAATGACCCAGTCCGTCGGCCAAGCTCATCACCCGCTCACCGGCGGGCGCCGAGGGGTCCAAGACCACGTGCTCGCCGTCGAGACGTGCCACGGTCACCGCATGCAGATCGCCACCGGCCTCCGTGCGCCCCACCACTGTGGCCGATGCGTGCTCGCCCAAGCCGTGTAGCGAACCGGCGACCGAATCGACCGATGCGCGGTCGAATCCGTCCACCCCCAACCGATCTGCCAACTCGGAGGTACTGAGCCCCGCGAAGTCACTGCCTCGGTTTTCCGGTGCCACCGCCTCGCCCGACAACAACCCATCACGCACCGCGATCGCCTGGTCGCCGCATTGCTGACCGAACACATTGGATTGGTCCAGAACCCCGAGAGCACGGTCGGCTTCTTCCCGCGTCATCGACGATGACAGCGCCACCCGGTCCGGCACCCCGGAAGCGGCGTCGATGACGCCGACCTCCGCGGCATCGTCGATCCCCTCGGGCCGAATGCCCTCGGGTGCATTCGGTTCGGGATCGTGAGCGACAGCAGGATGTTCGGTGCGTGCGCCTCCCAGACGTGCTCGCACCGCATCGGTCAGCCGCGCCGCGCCGTGAAAGGCCGCCTTCACCGACACCGCACCCAACAACGACCCCGACACCGCCAGCATCGTGACCGCGTCCGGCGCCGGGTGCACGTCACCGCCGACGCCGACCGGCAACCCCTCCGCGCGCGTCGTCATCGACGACATCACCTTCTGCGCCGCGTCATCGAAGCTCTTCAGCACCCGCGCGGGGGCCTCACGCGACTCCCGTTCCATCCGCTGGGTAGCCGCGTCATCGGCCACCCTGCGCGCGGTGGCGAGTTCTTCGGTCTTCTCTGTGCGGCCGCCGTCGTGCGACGTGGGCGGCTGTGCCGCATCGTCGGCGTCGCGATCGGGCACCACGTCCCCGTCGCCGTCACCCTCGGTACGCACCGGGCGCGAGCTCTCCGCCGGAGGCTCCGACGAGATGTGACCGGCACCGTCACGGTCGATCAGATGCGGTAGGTGCGCGGCATCATGCGGAAGTCCGTCAACGGCAACGATTTCCATCCGGACCGGCAGATCGCCGAACCGTGCGGTCACCACTCGCGCGGCTTCCGCCGAGGCAATGTCGGCTGCCGAATCCGGTACGTGGGAGACCTCGGGGTCGGCGGGCTCGCGACCGTGACGCCCGCCCGTCTGCTCGTCGCCGCCGTCGTGTGCGGTGAACCGCCGCGGCTCGTCCCCGCCACCGTGCTGATGCGTTGCGGACTCTCGCGTGTGAGCATCCCCGTCTGTCGGGCGGGTGGACCCGCCCTCTCGATCGGCAGGG
>NZ_MVPX01000328.1:0-15292 GCF_002043085.1 Gordonia sp. i37
GACACCGACTCTGGGTGCGCGCCGCCGACGGGCACTCCCCCGGTATCGGCCGCGACACTCGGCTCCGGTTGCAGCCCAACACTTCCCGCGCCATCGTGAGAGCGATCGGCAGAGCCGGCAACTCCGTCGACCGGTGAGGAGGATCCGTCGACATGTGTGTTTGCCTGCGGCGCCGTCGGTCCTGCAGAAGTGTCGCCTCCGCCGGGATGCGAGGTGTCGGCGAGCACCGGGGCACCCTGCCCCGCAGTCGCCTCAGTGGTGGTGGCGTCGGTGATCGCGCCGTCGGGGTGTCCGGCAGTTCCGTGCTCACCCAGGCCGTCTGCGGCGCCGGCCGTCGGAGAACCGCCGACCGTACCGGTGAACGTTTCGCGCCCGGCACCATCCGCGGCGAGTCCGGCACCCTCGGATTTCCCGGGCAGCGCCCCCATCAGCGACGACCCGAAAAAGCCTGCGGCATTGAAATGACCACCGGTCAACAGCATCGCGCCACTGTTGCCCGCTGCACCACTGACGTAACCGATCACCCCGCCGCGAGCGAGGATGGCACCCTTCGAGGTGCTCTCGGTGACCTGCCCGAACGCCCGGTCGGCGAACTTGCTCATCCCCACACTCGAGGCGCCACCGATCGCACCGCCGAGTGCGTAGGACTCGACCACCGAGCCGAGTTGTCGCACGTCGATTCCCGACCGGTGGCCCTGCGAGATCTGATAGCCCTGGATACCGAGTTCTTGTGCCGCGCCGAGGGCGGTCCACTTGAGGGTCTCGAATGCGATACGTCCTACGGTGGTTTCGATCAGCTTCTTGATCGTGGTCGCCGCAACGGTCTCGCCGATCTTCTCCACGATCTCTTTGAGGAGCGTGCGCTCCATGACGGCGATCGCAGCGCGGGTGATGGCCTCGATGATCGGGATCCCGGCCAGCGACCCGCCGAACGTCTCCCAGGCGTTGGCGAGCGCGATGGCAATCTGGATAGCCGCAATGCCCAGGGAGGCCAGGATGTTGAGCTTGGTGTATTGGATCTGGGTTCCCGTGGCCGAGGCCAGATCTCCCAAACCGTCCATACCCTCGGCCAGTTTGTCCACGGCGTAGTCGCCGGAGAACATCTTCGTGAACTGGTCTGCGATCGCCTGCGCAGAGGCGCCCTCGATGACCGACAGCGTCTCCTGGGTGACGGAGTCGAGATCGGGAATCAGATCCCGCAATTGGTCGGCGTGGGTGCGCCAGGTGTCGGCGATACGCCACATGGCGTCCTCGTCGCCCTGGGGCCACTTCTCACCGGCCAGATACGACACCCATTGCAACCATCCGGGAATCCCGATGGTCACGGTGCGCTCACCGGTAGGGCGGCCCCGGTCTCGCGGCGGTGGTCAGCGCTGAGGTTCACGTCCCGGCCGTGTCGCCGCCCTCGAGGTTGTCAGCGGTGTTCCGCAATCCCTCGGAGTAGGTGGTGAGCAGGTCGACCTTCGCCGAGATCGCTTCGGACACACCCTGCTTCTGCCCCAGATAGCCGCCGCCCGCACCGCCGGTGGCGAACTGGGTGCCGGGTTCATCGTCGCCCCACGGCGCGCCTTCGCCGGCCAGGCTGGACTCGAGACTCGACAACACCTCGCCGAGATTACTGCTCGCGGCGGCGAGATGCGCAGCAGCAGCACGCAATGCCGCGGGTGTGACTTCTAGGTCAGCCATGGTCGTTCCTTCGGGGTGTCGATGCCGGTGGACATCGCTGTGCGCCGGCCGCGGGCGGATGGGGTGTTCGTCGTCGGGTCACGTCCAGCGACCGACGCCCGGATGTCGGGCCGTCGACCGCTCGGCCGAGCCCGGTGGCGCCGTCGAGATCTGTTCGGGAGTGATCGCGAAATCACGCAAATCGGGTGCGCCGTCGATGACTTCGGACAGCGACGGAAGTGCCGCGCCCGCTCGTCGCACCGATTCCATTAGGGCTTCACCTTCACGGGCGACCTTCGCGGCGGCCTGTTGGGCCGCCTGGGTGACAAACCCCGACAGATCCTCGAGATCGTGATCGTCGAGGAAGTCGGGGTCGATCTCGGTCTTGATCACCACGCCTTGGGCGTTGACGTGCACCGTGACCGTCCGGTCGGCGACGGTGGCATGTGCCATCAGCTGGGCCCGGCGCCGCTGCACCTCCCGAATCGCGGTGAGTTGCTCTTGTGCGCTGGCCATCAGCTCGTGGAAATCGAACCCGAGTCCGTCGTCCGCCGTCGTCACACGTCCCCCAAGTAGGTGCTCTGCACAGTTGGCCGCAATACTTTCACAGGCGAATGACCGCCGCTAGCCGCCCGACACGCCAGACCCTACGATCACGACGTCCGACCACCACCGAACACGCGTCCCGAGGGAGACCCATGACCTCATCGCCGACCCCCGAATCCGCCGACGACGTGTCGCTGGACTGGGGTTTCCGTGACATGGGCGGCGATGCCGAGCCGCCGGCCGCCCGCGCGGGGGCCGACCGCAGCCCCGAGATGCTCCTCGGTGAGGTTGTCGGTGGAATGCATGACACGCTGCCGCCGGCCTGGTCGTTCTATATCGCCGAGATCGCCATCGCCGCCAACGAGCACCGCACCCGCGCGGCCGTCGAATTGCCCGACGGACGACTGCTGCCGCTCACCGTTGATCCGGCGGTGCTGCGTGCCGCCGCGGCACACCGCGAACTCACCGCAGGCGACGCGCCATGGATGTGGCTGCGGATCACCGAGCATCGCGGACAGCAACCACAGATCGCGGCATTCGACGGCTTCGTCGGCGCCCCGCCCGACCATCTGCTGTTCCCACCGGCCAGCTACCTGACCGACGTCAGCATGTCCGCCGGGGTTGCCACCCCGTTGTGGTTACTCGCACATGTCCACGCCACCGGCGCCCAGCTGCGTGCGGCGTCGGTGGCCGCCGAAGCACCGCCGGCAGAGTGCGTGCACCCTGCCGATGAATTGCCGCCGCTGCCCCTGCTGTGGCCGCGATTTGCCGCGCTGTCGGCGATCTTCGCCGCGGTCGATGCCTTCGACGGGCCGCGCATGACGAGCTCGGTCGGGATCTTCCGCGGCGAACTCGGCGGTTGCACGCTCACCCGACTGCCCCGCGGTCGAGCCGTGCTCTCCGGCGGCTCCGATCACTCGGCGCTGATGACCACCGCGTACCTCGGACATCTCGAACCACCCGACCTCTATCGCGGCGCGCCCGCCTGGGTCAGCAACATCGTCCTCGACGAGCGCGCGGCCGCCGGGATGCTGACCTTCTGCTACTGGTGGTCCGAGGGCCGGTGGTCCCGAGCGCACCTGACCGGCCCTCCGGAATGGACCCCGATCGCCGAGCTCACGCCTGCCGTCCCCGGGGTCTGGACCTCCACGACGACCGCAGAGTTGGTCCGCTCGACCTTGGCCCAGGCCGGCATCGAGGTGAGCGCGCAAGCCGCAATCGACTACGTCGGGCAGGTCGGCACCGGCGACATCCGCCCCGAGTTGCTGGCCTCGCTGCCGCATCCCCCGGCCTCGTCGGCGGAGGGATTCACCGTCCTCGATCTCGCCCAATCATGGTGACGCGTTGCGCCGCACAACAGCAGAACTGGATAGGGTGACCGCATGAGCACCGCCCACTCGGTATTCCCGCACGCGGGATGGGAGATGGTCTACGACCTGCGCGCCGCCGTCCGGGACGGTGACGTTGACGCGGTCTCCGCGCTGGTCGGGCAGGTCGACGTCGAGCAGGCTCGACAGTTGGGCATGATGGCACCCACCCTGCTCGCGCAGTACACCGGCGCCCATCCGTCGCCGGAGACGATACGACTGACCGCGCGCACCCTGCACCGTCACCTCGCGCGCTTCGACACCCGTCACGCGTTGACCGTCAATCACGTCGTCGACATCCTCGCGCCCCTACTGGCCGGAAATCCCTTGCCCGACTGGGTGGACCGACCGGTGATCCTCGCGACGCTGGTCGGATTTCTGATGCCCGACGGCGCCGCCGAGGACCGGCTACGCGACGACCTCGAGCCGGTGTGGGCCAGGGCGATGGAGTCATGATGCCCTCACCGCTGAGCTTCGACAGGGCATGGTCGGTCTTGACGCTCGTGAGTTCGGCTCGGGGGCAACGAGATCGGTGGCCGATCGAAGAGGACTTGCTGACCCTGCCCGACGAGGACGGCGAGGTGATGATTGCCGTCGCGATGACCGCTCTGCAGGTCCGCCTGCAACGCGTGTGCGACGGCAACCCGACGGAGAACCAGCTATGGCTCATCGCCGGGTTGCTCGAGCACCAACTGCTCCTACCGGAGGGCTACACGCGCGCACACCTCTACCGACTGCTCACGGCGATCGCCTCGCACGACGAGGCCGCCGTGACCAGCCCGGATGTCGTCGCGCTCCTCGAGCTGGTGTGGGGGCTCAAACTCCCGGCCGATCCGGAAGGAGCCCGAGAACAGTCACTGCGTAGGTGGCGCCACGACAACATCACTTCCGGCGCGGACTTCACCGGCGAAGACTTCGTGATGCTGATCCTCGGCTCCCTGGACCGGGCATGCCCCGAGGACTGGATCAGCTTCGAGGGCACGGTGACCATGGCGACGGGTCAGCTATTGGCCAACTTGTCCGTCACGACGCCGGCCGAATCCGAGGCGGTTTTCACCACACTCATCCTCATGCCCGACCTCATCGGATACCGCGAGGCGCATGGACTGTCATGGCTTGGGCACATTGAAGCCTCCGACACCGGTGCCGAGTTGGCAGTGATGAACCGCAACACGACGCCGCACCCCTCACAGTTGTTGCGTATCAGCGACTTCTATGCAGAGCTATCACCTGGACCGTTGGCCGAGGACACCCCCGGCTGGCTCCGCAGCTATCTGACCGAGGGCACCATCGATTACGGCTCGGGGCAACGGCCGGTCGCCGGGCCCGCCGAGGCACTCGACATCGTTCGGCGCAAGGCAGCCGAACGAGGTCTCGGGCCCCGGTTCAACACCCGCATGCTCGTCGCGGTGCGGCTGCCGGTCGGCTATCGGGTGTTCATGTACCAGCCACCGGACACCCCGTTCGATCAATTGATCGTCGGTTCACCACGGTTCTACGTCGGCGACGACTGTCGGATCTATCCCACGCGCGCAGGGCTCCCGGCACATTCCGACGAAGAGTTCCGCGTCGCCTTCGAACAGCGTCATGGCTACGACTCCACCACCGGCGACCCGTGGGTTCGGCCCGCCGCGATCATCGGCCCCCGGAAAGCCGGACTGAGGTGAGCGGGGTCGGTGTGTTCTCCGAGCGAGGATGGGATGCGGTGTACCGCATTCGGTCTGCGGTCAACGCCGACGATGCCGACGGCTTCGGCGCACTCTCGCAACGCCTCGACCCCGAAGTGGCGGTGCAGGTGACGATGATCGGTGAGACACTGCTGCGCGTCGCGCTCGGTGACGACCCGGCGGCGGCGACGCTGGCCGGCGCGGCAGCGACCGTCGCCCCGCATCTGCGGCGCTTTCTCGGCGCACCCACCCTCGAACCCGAACACGCAGCTAACCTCATCCGGACCGGTCTGCGTCTGCGTGATTGTCCCGAATGGGCTTCTCGCGCACAGACGATGATGTTCTTCTGCGGATTCCTCGCCCCCGTCGACGACGCCGACTTCCTCGACTTCCGGCTCCGCGCCGAGCCGGCATGGTCCGCCGCGATCGAAGACCACGTGCGGTGAGTGCCGTCATCGATCCGGTGGTCGCCGACCGATGGTTGCGAGAGCTGGCCGTACTGGCGGCGGGCTGCGCCCCGGGCGAGCGCAACGCGCGGTGGAACACCATCCGAGACCGCCACTCCCCCACAGATATCGATGAGATGCTGCAAGTCGCGATCCGCGCGGTGCGCGTGCGCATCGACGAACTACTCGATGGCCGGCCCACCGTCGAGGGCGTTCTGGGTATCGCGGCCATGAGCATGAATCGGGTCGGGCTCGACGACCCGGCACGCACCGGATCGCTTCTCGCCGGCTGCCTTCCCGGAGCCGGTCACACCATAGGAACCCTTGATGCCCAACATCTTCCGTGGCTGCTGGCGACCATCGGGATGCCAGCCGATCACGAAGAGCTCCGAGGTTGCTTCGTCGTCGACTGGCTGCGCACCCAGCGCGTCGACATCACCGAGTCGGCATCGGCACTTCGACAAGCGATACTCGACAGCCTCATCCGCGCCGCACCGCCCGGCTGGACGTCGATCACCGGAACCCTGTGCGCCGCAGCCGGAGCAGCCCGCGCCACGTTGCGGGTCACGCGCGCCGGAGGCGACGTCGGCATCTGCGCCCCGGTGCGGATACCCGCGCTGCACCGGCTCCGCACCCTCGACGCCGGCAACGGAATGCCCTGGTGGCGAGCCGAAGTCTGCATCACCCACGACGGCGGCACGTTCCTCACGACATCGCCCGAGATCGCACCACCGCCGGTGGACCTGATGCGTCCCAGCGATTATCGTGCCGACGCAGAGGTCAACGGAATCGACTTGCCGCCGTGGGCAGTCCGGTTCTGCGCCACCGGCGTCGTTCCTCCCGCCACCGCACCCGTACTCGCACCGGCCGCCGCGACCGATGCGGCCCTGATCTGGTTGGCCTGTCGGAACATCGAGGCCGACCCCCGACATCTGATGATCGAGCGGGTGGCCGCCGGATATCGCGTGCACGCCCGCGCCGGGCTCGACAGTCACGTCGTTCACGTCACCGATACCGGCGAGACGTCGGAAATGCCGTAGATGTCGGACCCGCGGACGGCTTGTGGACCTCGCGGCGCTGAATGCTTGGGACGCTGGTAATTTCGGCGCCGGTCGGAGAGGTGCGTTGGACACCCGAGACCACAGAATGCCGACGTGCTTGGGGGAATGTCATGACTGGTCCGTACCACGAACAAGGTCACGCCGCAGGACCGTCGACCGGATTCGGGCCCGCTCCCCAACCTCCACAGGGCGGTCCGGGCTGGGGACCTCACACCGGGCCGGGTGGTTCTGCGTGGCCTGCGCCGCAACATCCTAAGAAGAACCGGAAGCCGATCATCATCGGAGGCATCGTGGTTGCGGTGGCAGTGATCACCGCAGTGGTGGTGACGGTGGTGGTGCTGCTGATCGGAAGTGGCGGCGACCAATCCAGCAGTCACGATCGCGCCGAGTTGATGAGCGAGGTCACGATGGATGCGAAGTCCGTCTACGGCGCAGGCAACGTCAGCTCCATCACCTGCCCGCAACAACCACCCACCACGGTCGGGGCGAGCTTCACCTGCACCGCCGAGGTGGTCGGTGAGTCCGCGCAAACCATCAAGGTTCAGGTGACCGACGGCGGGTGGACCGTGTCCATGCGGCCGCTACGCCCTCACATCACCTACCCCAGCATGACGTTGCCGTCGAACTGAGTCACCTCAACGGCGACCTTCGTAGATCTTCCTGACGGCGGCGACGTAGGTGTCGAATGCCTTCGCCGTGCGCTCCGGAGTCGCTGAGACCACTTGTCTGGCAGCCCGGTTGACGATCAGGTCGCCATGGTCGCGAACGCTCACGATGTCGAAGGTGTGAGAACTGTCGTCGCTACGCCAATCAATGGCCGGGCCGGCGAGAATACCCACCGGAATGACGGCATCCAATCCGCCGGCGAACATTGTGGCCAATTCACGCTCTTTGGCCTGCTCGTCTGCCGTCGCGCGGCCTCCCGTGAACCGCCACTCACGCTGCGGTTGGCCGGGTACGACCGCCAGAGTGGCCGCGAGCGCTCGACCGACGTCCGACGAACGAACGGCACGCAACCCCACTTCACCACCAGCGTCTTCATCGACTCCCGGCTGTTGAGCTGCGATGCAGGCGATCTCACCACGGACACCGACGTGTAGGCGAATCGGAATCCTGCTCCGCGAGCCGAAGATCTCTATACGAACCTCGGGATTGGTCAGGGCCGTGAGCGCGGGTTCGTACCATTCGGTCAGTGTTCTGTGCGCCTCTTGGAGCGCAACAATTCGTTCGTCGGCGTATTCGCCCAGTGTGGTCGACGTCGATCGAACCTGCATCGGATAGGGAAGCCGGTCGTAGTGGAACTGCTCCCACATTTCTTTGAACGCAACCGGACTCATCCGCCACACCGCCGAGACCATCAGGCGCGTACCCCTCCGTCCGGACCGGGATTCTCGCCGTTGTCGCCCGTGGTTACGGGCGCTGCGTCGTCTTTGGCGACACCGACGATCGCCTCTCCATTGACACGTGTACGCAACGCCTTGAGTACCTTGTGGACTTTGTCTCCGCCACCACCCGCTCCTCGTCCTCCCGCGCCGGGCGCTCCTGCACCCGAGGTCCCCGTCCCCTGTGATGTTTGTGCGATGCCTGCGGCTGGACGCGCAGTCGTCGTTTGCTCAGATGAAGTGGTTCCGGCTTTGGTGGTGCGTTCCGTGGGCTTCTCCGGGGTCCCTCCGCCGGGCGCGCCACCGCCGCCTCCGGCGCCTTTACCAGCTCCACCGCCACCTTTGCCTGCGCCACCGCCCCCGGCGCCGGAGCGCAGTGCCGCCGGACTCACCATTCCGGAGAACCCCGATGCCTCGCCGGTTGGTGCTGTCGCCGAAACCTGCTGCGCTGCTTGTTGTACCGCCTGTTGCGCGGTCTGTTCGGCTTGGGAGAGCGCTTGCTGGACGCCTTGCGCTGCCTGCGAACCCAATGAACTCAATGCCTGGCCCGCGGTGTTCGCAACCTGTTGCATCGGATTCTCCGAACCCGACGCAGGGGTTACCTGCTGGCGTTTGATGTCGTCGAGTGCTCGGTTCACAGCTTTGGAGACGTCCGGGTGCGGGGCCCCGCCTCCCCCGCCACCTGCTCCACCGCCTCCCCCGCCACCTGCACCACCGCCCATGGGCCCACTGTCGAACCCGCCTGTCGGGTTACCACTGGCTGGGGCCATGGTCGGCATATTCTGTAGGACGGCATCGAGCGCTTGCGAGTAGTTGGTGGTCAACAATTCTTTGGCCTTCGTCGCGGCCGCATACGAATCGTCGAGTATCTTCTTCAAATCATCAAAAGGCGAGTTCTCGTCGCCGTCCATATCGGCGAACTTCCAGGTATAGCCTCCGGTATAAGTATTTTCTGTCACCACTTCGTCGTAGGAATAGTAGTTGCGAACTTCCGCCATCGATTCGTTGTTGAACTCGTGGTGTTGATAGCGCGACTCCGGTGTTTCCGGAAAGTTCGACACCACGAGGTCGAAATTCTCCGCGAGATGGGTCAGCCTGTCGGACAACGAACCGCCGAACTCCCGAATGCTGTGCGGGAACTCACCGACGAAAGAACTCACGGCGCCGTTGGCGGCAGATGCCGCATCACCCGTCCAATCACCACTGGTCACATCTGCGATGTTCTTCTTGTACGATTCCATCGCGTCGGCCCATTCTGAACCGAGGGTCTTCCAGCCGGCTGCAACGGCGCGCACCGTGCCCGCATTGAGGCTGTCCTTGACATCACGCATCTGCAAGAACGTCTTGGAGTCCCAATTCTCATGATTGACCTCCAACGATTGCGTGTCCGTCCCCGGCTTTCGCTGCGTCGCGTTCTGCAGCGAAATCAGGGTGTCGAGGGTGTTACGGACGGCCGTCGGAACCGACGGCACACTGATCGACGTCCGGGTCTCCTCGCCCACTACCTCGGCCCGTCGGCATCGCGCACGTGTTTGAGCGCGCTGTCGATCAGCAGCTTGGTGTCATCCACCATGTCCGACTGGTGGTGCCGTTGTGTATCCAGATCGGTCAATAAACCCTGCAGGCGTCCCTTGGCGCTCTGTCCGTCCAATGCCTTACCGAGCGCATCACCGAGATCGGGGACCAACGTCGACATGCTTTTTCCGAAGAAGTTCTTGATATCTGAAAGCGCTTGATCGACTTGGCCTTCGACGGCTGGGGACAAATGAAGCCCCAGGCCTTTGTCGTTGGCCATCTTGCCCATCTGGTTCTCGGTCACAGCTAACCCCTCCCCGTCGTCACATCATCAACTGGATCATCCCCGAACTCTGCGTCCGCGAGATGAACATGCCTCGTCCCGGCGGCATGGGGTGCGGCCGGAAGTTGCCCAGCAACGGACCTTCGTCTTTTGTACCACCCATGATCAGGCCGTTGCAGGACAAGTCCTTCAGGCGTCCGACAAACGGGTCATACAGGGCGCGGCCGGCTCCGCCGACCCGGCGCGTCACCACCACCCGCAGGCCGATGTCGCGGGCCTGCGGCAGGTAGGGCACCACGGGCGCCAACGGGTTGTTGGTGGCGGTGACGATCAGGTCGTAGTCGTCGATGAGCAGGTAGACATCGGGGCCCGACCACCATGAGCGCTCCTTGAGTTGCTGCTGGGTGACGTCGTCGGGTGGTAGGCGGAGTTTGAGCAGGCCGGCGAGATTGGCCATCATCTTGGTCGCCGAGTCCTCGGCGGTGGCGTAACCGCCGAGTTGCTCACCCTCCATCACACCGAGCAGTCCACGGCGGTAGTCGATCATGATGACCTTCGCCTCGTCTGGCGTGGCGTTGCGCACAACACCTTCGGCAATGCTGCGCAACAGGGTTGTCTTACCCGCCTCGGCCTCGGCGAACACGACGAGGTGCGCCTGCGCCTCGAAGTCCACGACGACCGGTGCGAGTGCCGCCTCGTCGATGCCGATCACGATGCGCGACTTGGAGAGCGAGCCCTCCCGCTCCGCGCGCGCGAGCACCGGTACCGGGTCGAGTCGATCGGGTAGCGTGCGGACCTGCGGTGCGCGCCGGGCGCCGTAGAATTCGGTCATCTGGGCGACCATGGTCTGCACCCCCTCGGGCAGGGAGTCCACCGACGAGTCGGAGTCGATGCGCGGCAAGCCGATCAGCAGGTGCAGACGCTCACGCCCGATCCCCCGGCCCGGCCGATTCTCCGGAATGGCCTCCTGTGCTTTGCGTCCCATCTCCGAGTCGGACGAATCACCGAGTTTGAGCTCGATGCGGGTACCGAGCATGTCTTTCACGTTCGCCCGGATCTCCATCCATCGCGACGCCGAAACGGCAAGGTGCACACCGTAGGACAGACCCTGCAGAGCGATGTCGACAAGTTGGGATTCCAGCGCCTCGAAGTCGCTGCGGACCGACGCCCATCCGTCGACGACGAGGACGACGTCTCCGTGCAGATCGGCGCTGAGCGGGTCCGCAGCACGCTCGGCCGGCGACAGGGCGGCTAGGCGCGCCTTACGTTGCCGGAAGTCCCGCATCGATTCGATACCCAACTCGCGGAAACGTTCTTCGCGCTCGCGCAGCACCGTGGAGACCTCGGCGACCGTGCGGTTGACCTTGTCGCGGTCCATTCGCCCGGCGACACCGCCGACGTGCGGGAGATTCTGCAAACTCACCAACGTGCCACCACCGAAGTCCAGGCAGTAGAACTGGAGTTGCTCGGGTGTGTGGGTCAGTGCGCCCGCGGCGATCATCGTGCGCAGCGCGGTGGACTTGCCGGACTGCGGTCCGCCGACGATCGCCACATTGCCTGCAGCACCGGACAAATCGATACTCAACACGTCGCGGCGCTGATCGTAGGGGCGGTCGAGGATGCCGATCGGCATCCACAGGGCCCCGTTGATGTTCGCCGGATCGCGCCAGTCGGGGCCGGGCAGCAACTCGTTGACCGCGGGACTGTCGTCGAGCGGCGGCAACCACACCTCGTGTGCGGGCCGTCCGTACCCCTTCAGCCGCGCGACCACCACATCGAGCAGCGAGGGCGTATTGCCGGTTTCGGCTGCCTTGAGTTCGGACTCGTAGCGGTCGAGGTCGGCCTGCTCGGCGGCGGTGAGCGTCGAAGACGCCTCGGACACCGCCGGTTTGTCCACGTGACCGACCGTGAACAGTTTGGGCGCAAGCGCTCCCAACTCCGAATGCCGAGCACCGCCGAGCTGCGCGCGGGGCTTCACATACGGCCCCGACACGTACGAGGTGTTGAATCGCTTGGGTTCGTCGGCGTCGGACTTGAGGAATGCCGAGCCCGGCACCGACGGCAGGTGATAGGCGTCAGGCACCCCGAGGACCTGCCGGGATTCGCCGGCGGAGAACGTCTTCAGACCGATCCGATATGAGAGGTGTGAGTCCAGCCCGCGAAGTTTGCCCTCTTCGAGGCGCTGAGAAGCCAGCAGCAGATGCATGTGCAGCGAACGGCCCAATCGACCGATCATCACGAACAATTCGGCGAAATCCGGCTTCTGGGACAGGAGCTCGGAGAACTCGTCGACCACGATGAACAATGCGGGCAGCGGGTCCAGGGGTGCTCCGTTGGCCCGTGCCCGTTCGTAATCGCCCACGTTGGCGTAGTTCCCGGCGCGACGCAGCAGTTCTTGACGTCGATTCATCTCTCCGGAAAGCGCATCACGCATGCGGTCGACCATGGTGATCTCTTCTTCGAGGTTGGTGATCACTGCCGCAACGTGCGGCGCCTGATCCAATCCGAGGAAGGTGGCTCCACCCTTGAAGTCGACGAGAACCAGGTTGAGCGCCTCCGGCGAGTGCGAGGTGATCATCGACAACACCAGCGTGCGCAGGAATTCCGATTTGCCCGAACCCGTTGCGCCGATGCACAAGCCGTGTGGGCCCATGCCGTACTCGGCGGCCTCCTTGATGTCGAGTTCCATGGGCTGACCGTTGGGGGTGATACCGATCGGAACGCGCAGGCGTTCGCGCGGCGAACGCGGCCGCCAGATCTCTTCGGGGATGATCTGGGCGGCGTCGGGGATCTTGAGCATCGCCATCAAGCCGGGATCGATCGCATTGCCACGGACCTCGGCCTCGAGGCTGACGATGTGCTGGGCGGCGTTGGCAGGCCGGTACCGCCCGATCCGCCGGGCGGCCGCCTCGGCCTCGGCGACGCTGAGCGAATCAGGCACCCCGAAGGTCTCCACCCCGGCCGGCCCGCGCGCTGCGATCGTGTCGGCGTCGACGAGCAACTGCAGGCCGCGTCGCGCCGCGAGTCCGTCCTTGGGCGCGTTGAGGTCGAGCACGGTGACCGACTCCAGGCCGGCCTCGGTGACCAGACGCTCGTCACCGGAGACGTAACCGTCGTCGAGCACCACGATCATCTGTTTGACCGTCTGATTCGGAGATGCGTTGCGCGAGAATCGTCCCCGCTCACTGAGCTCGGCACCCATCACCGCCTCGAACTTCGACAGCGACGAGAACACCATCCGCATCGGACCGATGCCGTCGACGTGGGCGGGATTCTGGGCCTGGGGCAGCCATTTGAGCCATTGCCACACCGCGCCATCGGGATTGGCGGTGACCACCGCGATCTGCAGGTGGTCGGGACTGTGGAACAGACAGAGCTCCACCACCATTGCGCGCACCAACGACCGCGTCATCGCCCGATCACCCTCGATGTTGATCGCCGGGAATCGCCGCAGGCTGACCGCGGTCGGCAACGAATGCACCACCGCATGGGTCCGCACGAATCGGCGCAACGCCACCGTCGAGACCGGTTCGAGGTCCTCGGTGGGGCCGGTCTCCGGTGCCAGCAGTCGGGTGGCGAGTCGCTGGGTGCCCACCCCGACCCGGGCATGACAGAAGTCGGCGTCGTCGGGACGCCGTTCCCACATGCGCCGCGATCCGGCCAAGTCGATCAGAATCCGCGGGTCCGGGTGCGTCCACTCGAGTGCCGCGCGCTGCTCCTCGCCGGTGGCGTCGACGTCCTCACGGAGATTGCCCAGGTATCGGAAGTAGTCCTTGCGTTCCTCGTCGAGTTCCGCGGCCGCCTTTCCGGCCCGCTGACTGCCGCCGCCGACGAACATGCCCACCATCGACATGACCATCATCATCGGGAACATCATCATCATCGGGTTGGTCGCAAGGCTGCGACCGCCGACGGTGAACATCAACGCGATCATCCCCACCACCGCGACGACCATCACCAGCGGCAACAGCTTCATCAGCAGATTGCCCGGGATGACACGCGGGACCTCCGGTGGCGCCTGCAGATCGACCTCGCCGCCCGGTGTCTTGGGCGCGGCGATCCGCGGCCGCCGCACAAATCCTTCTGTTCCCACGTACCCCTCGCTACCCAGGTGTCGATTCCCTGACCGAACTGAGGTCCTCCCCATCGGTACCTGCCAGTAATCTATGACGTTAGCGAAGCTCAGGGCCATCAGCCGAAAGGACCACTCGTCCAGATGACACTTCCCCCGTCGCTGCAGCCACTCGACGACCTCGAAGCGGAGTCCGCGAGTGAACCGGAACTGACCCGGGTGACCTTGCTCGTGGGGTCGTTGACCCTGGATGTCGGCGTTCCGGGAAATGTCGACATCCGGGCATTCATGCCCGACGTCCTGCGGCTGATCAACGATCGTCTCATCGCCGCCGCCCCCATCGACGGTGAACGCCTCGAACTCTTCGACGACACCCCGGGCCTGTGGACCCTGGCGGCACTCGGGCGCCCCGGCGTGGACGACACACACTCGCTCGACGAGGTCGGTTTCCGCGAGGGCGATGTCCTGTCGGTGCGCAGAGTCGGCGAACATCCGCCGACGATGCTTTTCGACGACGTCGAGGACGAGGCCGTGAGCAACGCGGCACACCTGCGCACACGAATGCCCGAATGGGGTACGGCACGACGACGGGTCGCCGCCTTCGGCGTCGCGGGTATCGCGACCATCGGCCTGCTGGTACTGCTTCTCGCCGGTGGGAATCCGCCGGTGTATGTGCCCGTTGCGGCCACGGCGTTCGCCGCGGGGCTCATCATCTTCTCCGCCTACACCGCGCGCGGCCTGTCCGACGAGTACGCCACCGGCGCTACCGTCGCATGCGCGCTGCCGCTGGTGTTCGCCGGCTCGTTACGGCTGTTACCCGGTGCGGTGGGGTCGGTGACCTTACCGATGGCATTCGGCATCACGGCACTGATCTCGTTCCTGGCGTTCCAGATCAGCGGGGTCAATCGCTCGCTACACGCCACGGTGATCACGCTGACCGTGTTCCTCGGCGTCGCCTCGGTGTGCTGGAACCTCTTCGACGTCACACAACGTCAGGTCGGTGCGGTGCTGACGGTGGTCGCGGTGATCGCGGTGTCGATCGCGCCCAGGCTGACCATCACGCTGGCCAAGCTGCCGGTCCCCCCGGTCCCCACCGCCGGTGAACCCATCGACGACATCGACACCCGGGGCGAGCCCACGGTGCACGGGGTCGACGCGGTGACCTCACGATCGGTACCGACCGCCGACGGCCTCAACGAACGGATCGATCGGGCCAACGCCTATCTGACCGGAATCCTCGTCGGCTCGGCCATCACCGTGGTCGTCGGGGTGTATCTCAGCGTGGACA
>NZ_MVPX01000329.1:0-8350 GCF_002043085.1 Gordonia sp. i37
CCTATCTGACCGGAATCCTCGTCGGCTCGGCCATCACCGTGGTCGTCGGGGTGTATCTCAGCGTGGACCCCTCCACGGGTCACTTCTATTGGCAGGCAACGGTGTTCGCCGCCCTTGCGGCAGCAGTACTGTGCCTGCGCGGACGCACCCATCACGATCTGCGCCAGGCTGCGACGATGGTCGGTCTCGGCCTGCTCGCCGCACTGACCATCATCGTCAAATCCGTGCTGCTGCTCGAGGATTGGGCCGAGTACGGGTTCCTGCTGACCGTCGGGCTGGGGATACTGGTCTTCGCGGCCGGCGTCGTCGCCCCTCGATTCGAGTTCTCGCCGATCGCCCGACGCTACGTCGAACTACTGGAGTATCTGCTGATCGGGCTGATCATCCCGTTCGCCGCCTGGATCATGGGCATCTACGGCTGGGTGCGCGGACTCGACATCTGAGTGCTCACCCGCCGGCCGCGGCCGACGGGCTCGTCGGTACCGCGCCGGTGTCCCCGTCATACCCGCCGTGCGCGATGAGTGCCGCGTCGGTCGACAGGGTCGGTCCGGCGGGCAGGAGCGACACCACATTCCACGGCGCGAGCTGCGGCAGCGTTTGCTTGCCGTCGGCACTGCGGACACCGGAAACGCCGAGTGCATCGGCGGTTTTCGGGTCCGGGATCGGGTAGCGCAATCCGGTGTCGGAGATGTAGAACAGTTGACCGGCGACCCGTCCCTCACCCGCGGCCTGCACGTATTCGCCGGTGCCCGGGGGAATGTAGGCGGCGTCAACGGCCGGACCGTCGCCGTCGGCGCTGACGAGAGCACTGGGCTGCGCGTTCTCGCCGATGGGCAGCCGGTTGCCGACCAGTATCTCCACCGTGGGGCTCTGCGAGAGGCTCGGCGCCGACCAGTGGGTGCAGATCGTCGAGTAGCCGCCCAACGTGTACTGGGGCACCCGGGACGGATAGTCGGTGGTGTCGACGGGCAGCGCAGCGGACTGCGGTAGCGAATTCAGTGCGGCAGGCGGCATCTCGATGGCATCGCCGAGCAGGCCTGCGTTGCTGTAACGGATGATGTCGGCCGTGGCGTCGGAGACGGGGGCCACACCGTCGGAGAGCACCACGTACTGTCGTGTGCCGCCGGATTCGACCGACTTGACGATCGACCCGATCTCGACGGGCTCGGGAAACGACAACGACGACCGGCGACCGGCGTCGGGAATGACGATAGGACTGATCGGTGCCACCGGGCGGAAGGATTGAAGCAGCCCCGCCGAGGCGTGGATCATCGACGCGTCGGTGATCTTGAGAGCGTTGATCAGTACCGGATCGGTCGGATCGATCGGCGCGCGCTTGCCGTCGTAGAGCAGGAAGTGGTGACCGTCGGAGTCCTCGGCGATGGCAGCCGAACCGGCCGGGGCGACGCCGATGTCGGCGTTGAGGGCCGGCACCGAGGACAGCACGACGGTCTCGGTGCGAAACGGTGAGGTGTCGTCACCGGATCGGGTCTGCGAATCACACACCGACCAGTCCGAACGGCTCAGATCGTCGGCCTTGGCGATCGAGGCAGGCGCGCCGATGATCCCGAGGGCGGGGCCCGCGGGCAGCGATCCGAGGTCGGAATCCTTGACCTTGGTGGGATTGTCGGGTTTGCCCGCAATCAGGCGGGCGGAGGCGAGGTTGAGCACGGGATGCAACTCGTTGTTGAACCGGACGTACAGCGCTCCCGAGGACTGCGAGGTGATGATCGTGGAGTTGCCCAGTGACGGTGACGGTTTGAAGATCGCCAACGCGGCGCAGGCGCCCACCACCAGCACGCAGATCACGAATCCGACGAGCATGGCCCGTACCTGACTGCGCATGGGGTCGTGGATCATCCGTGAATCCCGACGGATCAATGCGTGTTCGAGCCGCCGAAGCAGGAAACGGTATCCGTTGACCTGCGCCCGCGTCGTCAAGCGCGCCGGCATGAGACCCCCATCCGAACAACCGTATTCGCGTACACGATGCACCCACAATCGAGTGGCCAGGGTACCGTAGCCCGAAGTCGGGTGTCGTGGGCCGGTTGAGGCGCCCCGTCGTCGTTTGGGGGGAGGATCTCGTGGTGACAACGCCATCGACCACTGCGCCCGTCGCACAGGCCGATCCGCGCTCACAGATCGCGCCCGCGCCCGGGCACTCGAGGTTGCGGTCCTCGTCGCAGAGCGCGGTGCGACGCATCGCACCGACCTGGTGCGTCCTCGTCGTCGAGCTGATCGCGCTGGGCGCGCTCGTCGTCATCGCCACCACCGGCATCCCCTGGTGGATCGCCGCTCTCGTCGCTGTGCTGATCGCGGTGTGGTTCATTCCCGTGGCCGGGCACCCGGTGGCGCAGCGGGTGCGCGAGCGGGTGTCCTTCCGAATGTCGCACGACCGCAGGCGACGCCGCGCCCAGGCGGTCTCCGAGCCCTTCGACATCACCACCTCCGACGGCTCACAGTTCGGCCTGCGCTGGGACGGTGACGCTCTGGTGTCGATGCTCGAGATCGCCGAATCCCCGGAAGCACTGACCATTCTGGAACCGGGTGCCACCGTCGACGCCGTCTGCATCCCGGTGCGGGTTCTCGCCGAGAGCCTCCGACAGTTCGACATCACGTTGGCGGCCATCGATGTGCACATCAACGGCTCCCGGTCCCGCGGCAACAGTCGGGTGGCCGCGGTCTACGACGAGGTACTCGGCCCACTGCCGGCCATCGCGCACCGGTCGGTATGGCTCACCGTCCGCCTGGATCCCACATTGTGTCCCGAGGCCGTCGCACGACGCGGCGGCGGATCGACGGGCATCCTCAAAACCGCCGTCACCGGCACGCGACGGGTGGCCAATCGCCTGCGCGAGCACGGATTCGACGTGCGATCGCTGACCGCGGCCGAGATCACCCGGTCCATCACACATCTGTCCGACGGCATCGCACCGGAGACCGTCGAGGAGACCTGGGAGAACTGCCGGTCCGGCCAGATGCATCTGCGCAGTTACGGTCTCGAGCAACCGATCCTGACCTCCGCCGGTCTCGATCGGCTGTGGACGGTTCCCACCCACACCACGACTCTCGCGCTGTCGTTGCAGACCACCGAGGACTCCGACCTCATCGAGGCCACGGGCCTGGTCCGCTTCGACACGATCGCACAGCCCGCCCGGGTCGATCTCGACGGGCTTTCCCCGCTGGGCGGACATCAGTTCGACGCGCTGATCGGCTCACTGCCACTTCCGCGCCCGCAGTCGGTGGGTGTCCGCGCAACCTACGGCAGCCCTGCCGATTTCGGTGAGCTGCGGCTCCCAGCATCGGGGTGCGGCCAACTCATCGGCGCCGATCCTCACGGACGGGCCGTCGCCCTGCCGATCTTCGGTCCGACCATCGATCGCGTGGAGATCGCGGGAAGCCTGCACCTGGCCCAGCAGGTGGTCTTGCGCGCCATCGCGCTCGGTGCGCGCGTGCTCGTGTCGACGCGACGCCCTGCGCACTGGCAGCAGATGGTGGCTGCGGTGGGCAACAACCACCTGCTGTGGGTCGCCGAATTCGACCGTGGCGCCATGCATGCCGGGGCCGAGGCCAACTACTCGGTGATCGTCTTCGACGGCACCCGCACGCGGCCGGTCAACTCCGGTGTCACCGCACTGGTCGTGCAGCCGATCGGGGCGCCGCTGTCGGACTCTGCCGATGTCACGCTGGCCCAACTCCATCGGGAATCCGACACGGTTCGTGTCACCACGCGCAGTGGGGCGGTCGTGGTGGAGATGGTGGCCGGCGATGACGAAATGGCTTACGTCGGCGCCTCATACGATCTGGACTGAGCACCGCACGGCCTCCAGCCGCATGGTGAGACAGCCGCAGGGTGGCACCGCCGACACGGGCGTCCGACACCGTGGTGTCGGACGCCCTGATTCGTCGATGTGTGGGTCTCAGCTGAACAGCGAGGCGTTCTTCGCGTCGAGCGCCTGCATCATCTGGTTCTGCTCACCCGCATGCTTGGTCGAGTCGTTCATGTTGTTGAACGCGTCGATGAGCTGCTGGTCGATCTGCGACTTGACGTGCTGCAGCGTGGTGGCCGCCTCGCCTTCGTAGATCTCGAGGAGCGAGTTGAACACCGCATTGATGTCGTCACGAACTTCGTTGGCCGCCTTCAGGTATGACGCCTGATCGCCGAGCGTGGTGTCAATCGAGCCGTGATTGTAGGTGATCTGTTGTGCCATGATGGTCTCCTGGTCGTGGGTGCCTGCGAATGGGAATACGGCTGCGGGTCAGTGCGAGTCGCCGGCAACCGCGTTGTTGATACCGGTCTCTGCGGCATCGACGGTGCGGTCGAGCAGCGCGATGATCTGGCCGAACTCTTCTTGATTGGCGTGGGTCTTCTGGAGATGCACGTGCGAGGCATCGCCCTGCCATGCACCGCCGGTCATCTCGACGTCGGCGTCCTGAAACTTCTGCAGAAGTTGCTTGGCATGATCGCGCTTGTCCTTGATGTCGGACAGCTTGGCCTTGGCCTCTTGCGGAGAGATCTTGAGTCCCATGTCATTTCCCTTCGATGGTGTACGTCGATGGGTGCCCGGTCGGGCCACCCCCTGTTGTGGTCTTCGTTGTCGTGACGTCGGTGTCCCGACTCCCGACATCAGTGACTGTTCGGCTGGTCGTCCCTCACCACCCTTCCGGCAGCAGGGACATCAACTGCGCAACCGCCTGTGCGATCCGGTGGTCGGAACCACCTTTGAGACTGCACCACAGTTGCCCGTCCGGTGAGGTGCTCGGCGCACTCAGCACACACCCGCGCGCCGCGTAGAACACCGCGAGGGCGCCGCCGGCGACGATGCTGCGGTCGACGTGCGGATCGAGTGCGGCAACCCGCATCTCCACGGCCGCACGGTAATCGGCGAGCACGGCGCCGAGCACGAGCGCGGTCCGCGAATCGGCGCCGAGCGCGTGTAGTTCGTCGGCGATCGGAGTCGCGGCGCGCAGGCCGGCGAGGTGCTCGGCGACGTCGACCGACGGTGCGCTCACCGAGCCGCAGTCGACGTCGATCGCCTTCGGCAACAATCGGGCGACCTCGGCGACCACCCGCTCGCTGCCCTCGGCCTCGAAACCGCGCACGCGGACGGTGTCGCCGCGGCGGGTGGCGACCACGTGAGATCGCTTGACTCGCAGCACCGATGCGCGGAGCAACCCGTCGGAGGTGATGATCCGGATCGAGAGTTCCCGCTCGGGGCGGCGCATCGTGGTCAGGACGTGGGCGAGGTCGGGATCGATCTCGCCGTCGACGATGAGCTCTCGATCCGACAACTGCCCGACGCACCGATCCCGGACACGTTGCAGCTCGCCCACCGTCGGTTGGGTCGGCCACAGCGCCAGCGTATCCGGCAGTGTGTCGACGCCGAGCCGATCGGCCAAGGTGAGGATCTCGTCGACGCTCAGCGCGTCATCGACGTCGAGGGTTGCCATACTCATCCGCGTCCTCCCCGTTCACCGATGACCGACGGCGACACCCAATCGTTGGACGAGGCCTGTTCGAGCCGGCTGCCGTCGATGTCGACCTCGTCGTCCGCGATCGGCGGTGCCGCCGTACCTCCGAAGGTCGAGGCGTCCGGACCCCAGCTGACACTGTCGACCGAGAATCCGCCCGCGCTCGACGCCACGACCGGCGACCAGCTCGCGGACCGCGACTCGCCGGCATCGGAGAGCGAGGCCGCAGGTCGGGCGGAGTCGAACTCCTTGTCGTCCCCGCCGGCGCGACCCATCGCCCCCATGGGTCCCATCGGCCCGGATGTCGTGGCGCCCGCCGAGGTTGCAGACGCGGCGACAACCCGCGAACCACGTTGCGAGGTATCGGAATTGATCGTCGGCGTGCCGAAGGCGCCCAAGGGCATCGCGGGCATCCCGCCACCGGCCCCGACGCCACCCGCACCACCGGCCGGGGCGCCGGCACCCGTGCCCTGGGTGGTGTCACCGTCTCCGGCGGCTCGCTCGGCGGCGGACTTTGCGATATTCGGTGTGGCCTGGGTGTCCCACGGCGCAGCCAGCGGGGTGACGGTGTGCTCGTAGCTGTTCATGATCGCGACCGCGTTCGCGGTGGCCGCCTGCACCGCGGCGTCCCCGGCTCCGAGTGCACCGACCACGAGCCCGTTCGGGTAGCCCTGCAGGGAACTCCCGATCGCGAAGGCCTCCTGCAGTTTCACCGCTTCGGGCACCGTGGGCATGGCCAGCACCGCCACGCCGTGCGCCACCGCGGCGGATTCGGCACGCCGCGCGTTGGCAGCGGCGTCGAGCGCGACGGTGTCGAGCCAGTGGGCGAACTCCTCGAGTTTGGCGTGCACGGCCTCCGATTGCTCCGAGCGCCAGGCCTCGTCGAGCTTCGCGAGCAACGCGCGGTAGTCCTTGGCGATGTCGGCGAGCTCGCGGGCAAGCCGTGACCAGGTCTCACCCGCCTCCCCCATCGGACCCGCACCGGCACCGTTGACGAGGTCATGCGCCAGCCGTCTCAGGTCACGCGAGGCCCAGACAACCCCCGTGAAGCCCACGTCGTCCCCTCCCCGTCGGTCGGTCCATGAACAATGTGCGAACAGTGAATGAACAGTGTTGTGACCGATGGCTTTTCGTCCACAACACGAGCGATCAGGTGGTGATGAACCCCTGGTCGGTGTCGGTATCGGCAAGCGAGGAGGACACCGTTGCGACGGCGTCAGAGATCTCTCGCAGTTCGGCGACACCACCGTCGCCGGCCTTCCGGAACGCCTGGTGCACCTGCCCCATGGTGGTCGCCGCGCGTACCGACACCTCGTCACTGCCCGCAGGCTGCGGCGTCAGTGAGGCATCAGCGGTATTCAGCACGCCATTCAGTCGATCGGCGAGTTTGCCCAGTTGCCCGGCGACCTCGGAGATCTTGGCGGTGTCTGCACTCAGTTCGGTCATGAATCCTCCTGTGTTGTGGGTGTTCTGGTGAGATCGCGCCTCGCGAGACGTCAGATTCTCAGGTCGATGTCGGGGCGGGCCTCGGTGTCGTCGTCCTTTTCGCCGATCACGGCCGGCGCCACATCGGCGAAGTCCCCGACGATCTCGCTCCCGGATTCGGAGGTGTGCAGGAAGTCGGCGGCGGTGTGGCCACTGCCCGCACCCTTGCCCGCCCCGGCTCCCGCTCCGGCCGAACCCATTCCGCTCATCGGCGCGTAACCACCGTTGCCGGTGGTCGTGGCCGACGCGGTGGTCGCCGCGGCCGTGCGCTGTTGGCCCGAATTCGTTGATTCCTCGGTCGGCGGGGTGCCCGACGGTGCGGTTCGGCTGCTCGGTGGTGCGGAGACCGGCGAAACCCCGACACCTCCGCCCCCGCCGCCACCGGCACCTGTGGGCTTCGAACCACCACCGCCACCACCCATTCCGGCCGGACCGCCGGCACCGAGCCCGACGGGGGTTGCCGTCGTCGACGTACTGGTATCCGTGTCGGTGGACGTCTTGTGCTGGGCCTTGTCGATCGCCTCGCCGATCTTGGTCCCGGCCTGCACCGACGACTGCACGATCTTCTCCCCGGCGGAGAACACCTGCTCGACGACGCCAAATGCGGGTTGTATCAACCCGGTTCCCATCTGCACCATCGAGGAGAGCATCTCGGTGGGAACCTGCGGGGCGTTGGTCACCGACACCGGCGCACCGTCGGCGGCCACTTCGGCGGTGTTGACGGCCATCAGTCCCTTGTGGACGCCCATGACCGCGGTGGTACGGGTGATCGCGTCGGTGGCGGCCGCCACGGCCATCGCCTGTCCCCACGGTGTGACGATCTGCGGAAGCGCGACGGCCATGGTGGCCTCGAACTGCGAGATGATCTCCAGCAGATGCGCTTCGGTGGTCTTGGTGTCCACCCCGGCCTGCACCACGTTGCCTTTGATCTTGCCGGACTGGACTCCAACCTCGGTGCCGTCCTTGCCCAGTTGGGCCGTCTTCATCGCCGCCGCGTCGGCGCCTTCGCCCTGCCAGCCCTGCTGCATCGCGGAGATCACCGTCGGCAGTGACGACGCCACCGAGGAGAAGGCGCTGGTGATGGATTCGAAGATCTTGGTCGGGTCGAGAGCCTCGAACACCCCGCTACCCAACGTGCCGAGCGCATCGAGCACTGGCTGGATCAGTGCACCGCCGTCGATCGATGCCAGGGTGTTACCACCTGTGGGCAGACCGGGCAACGCCGGGAGCCCCGGAATCGGGCCGGGCGTGGGGATTCCGGGTGGCACGGGCAGACCCAGGCGACTCAGGATCTCACCGGTCGGGGTGTTCAGGTACTCGTCGAGGCGGCTTTCGATGGCACCGATCACCGGGCCGGGGTCGTACCCCGGCATCTGCGTCGCGGCAGCGGCGA
>NZ_MVPX01000033.1:0-559 GCF_002043085.1 Gordonia sp. i37
CCCTTCCTGTCGCACCTGTGGCCGGAGGAACTGCTCTACAGCCTGCTCGCCTACGTCATCGCGCAAGGCTTGGCGACGATCATCAACTTCATCGTCCAGCACGCGGTGATCTTCAAGATCAAATGACTCGCGCGGTCGTCGTCGGTTCCGGCCCGAACGGGCTGGCCGCCGCCGTCCGCCTGGCCCAGGCCGGGCTCGACGTCGAGGTGCTCGAGGCGGCCACGGACATCGGTGGGGGAACCCGCAGCAGCGAGCTGATGCGGCCGGGTGTCCTGCACGACCACTGCTCGGCGTTCCATCCGCTCGGGGTGGCCTCGCCGTTCCTCGCATCGTTGCCGCTGGAGCGGTACGGGCTGCGGTGGCGGTGGCCGGAGATCGACTGCGCCCATCCCCTCGACGACGGCACCGCCGGACTGCTGTACCGCGATCTCGATGCCACCGCGCGGGCGCTGGGTGCCGACGGTGCGCGGTGGAAGGCGCTGTTCGGCCCCCTCGCAGCGCGAATGGACGACGTAGCCGTGGAGATCCTCCGGCCCGTCGCGCACCTGCCACGGCATCC
>NZ_MVPX01000330.1:0-3950 GCF_002043085.1 Gordonia sp. i37
CGTGCCCCGCCGACACCAGGAAGGAGGCGGCCAGATTGGATGCCTGCGCGGGCGCATAGCCGAGGAGGTACTCGACGCCGATCGGACCCACCGCCAGCGCGACCGCCGCGACCATGGCCTCGGCATCCGCACTCGAGGCCAGTGCGATCAGATCACTCGCCGACATATTGGCCGCCGCGAAGGTCTCGATCACCCCCGGCGTCACCGCCAGAACTCCGTTGGACATGTTTCGTGGACCCCCACACTGTGAAACCGATCGTTAGCAACTTGAACCAAGTCAATCAATGGATCACCACACGTGCAACCTCAACGCGGGTATGTCGTCACCATGAATGACTCGGACTCGTCGCCGCGTCGGATACTACGGTGTATTCGTGGCCGACGATGCGTCCTCAGCCCTTGTCGCGCAGGCTTTCCGGAGATGTCCGCGGTTGCGGATCGGGCAATTCCGACAAAGGTCGCCGAGGGGTCGCCGTTGTCCCGTCCCACCGCTCGAGTGGCTCGTTCTGATGGCGGCCGAATTGATCGGTGAACTCTTGAATCAGGGTGTTGCGGCGGTGTAGTGAGGCGCGCGCGGCGTGCTGTGCGGTCTCGACGATCAACGCAGAAAGCGACGAATCGGTATGCCGTGTGATGCCGGGCCCCAGCCACAGCCCCGTCATCGCGCCGACGCCGTCGACCTCGACGGTGACGACCTTGTCCGGGCTCGACACCCTGACGCGAATGCCGGCGGTCTGTGCCTGCAGCGACTCCATCAGGTCGCGTTGTTTCTCGATGCGCGCGAGCACCGAATTCGCCAGCGTTCTCATACCGGCCTCAGCCATCCGTCACCGGACTGTTCGTCCTGGGCACGCTCGTTGAGTTCTTCGAAATCGTGCAAATCGTCCTCGGTGGGCAGTTGCGCATACCGGATGACCTGCGGATCAGTGCCCTGCTCGACGAGTTGCCGCCGGATCTCGACCTGCGCGCGCATCGCCGCAAGCCTGCTCAGTCGCAGGATCTCGTCGGCGAGCGCCTGGGGGTCGCCCTGAAGCTTGCGCGGGTCGATGCGGAGTGCAACCGGCAGTCCCACCTGGGTTGTCCGCACCGCGACGGCACCCGAACGGGACTGTGCTGCCGACATCATCGGCGGTGGCAGAGCCATCAATCCTCCCATTCACTAACATGACGCAACAACACCCTTGCGCACGGCTCACGATACAGTCGGCTGAGGTCAGGACACGCGCCGCCGAAGGTGCGATGCGTCGAACGGGGTACAGATGTTTGCAGACGATCACGGGGAGTCACAGACCCCTTCGTGGCTGTCGGGCTCCCCGGACGACGACGCAAATACCCTTGGCAACAAGCGATCCCACACAAGAGCGGCCACCAGCGACGCCGCGTCCGAGACCGACGCCACGCCGGGCGAGACCGTGAGTCCGACGGTCGGCGCCGTCAGTTCTCGAGACGACCCCACCAGCGCCGACTTCAATCCCTTCGCGGGGATTCTCGGTGGCGCGAGCCCGCTGACATCGGCGGGTCCGGGTTCTACCGACGACGTCGACGACGAGGACAACCCGCTGTTGGCGGCGTTCGGCGCCCGGCCGGGTGGCACCGCCGTCACCGAGGAACCCGCACCCTCCGAGAGCTCGTCGCGCCAGGCCCCACTGCCGTCCGAAGACGACCTCGGCTTGGGCGCCATGTGGATGCCGTTGGCCTCGCCCGCCGGCGAAACTGCCGAGACCGATGATCCGCAAACCGACGGCCCGCGTCATGCGGCGGACGGCCCGGATGACGCCGCGGCCGACTCGGATGATCTCGACGAGATCGAAACCCGTGCAGCACAACTCCTCTCACGACTCGGACGTACCCAGCCGGAACCGGAACCCCACCCGGAGTTCACCATCCCGACGCTGTCCGACGAGTCCATCGACGAGCCGTCACACGATGTCCCGATCGGCGTGGACGACCCGCCGATCCCCATGAACAGCGACATCACAGACGGCGAGGTCTCCGCGTACGACGAAACCTCCACAGGCAGTAGCTATCTCACGGACGACGAGATACCCGCCGCCGGCAGCCCGACCCCTATCGACACCGGGCTGCCGACACCACCCGAGGACACGCGGGGTGACGCCTCGCCGGACGACGCAGATGCCACCGATCCGCATGTCGCCGATGCGATGACGGTGCGTCATCCGATCACGTCACCGCCCCTGCAGCCCCAGCCCGTACCTGCACCGACGCCCGAACCGCGGCGTCGTCGTCGGCCCGCACGACCGCCGTGGCAGCAAGACCCCATGGGAATGGCCGCACCACCTTCGGACCCAACAGCTTTGGGCTCGATACCACCGGGCTCGATACCCCCCGGCTCGATACCACCGGGCCACACGGCACAGGCGCCGATACAGCACGTGCCCATGGAGTACGGGCCTATGGAGTACGGACCTGCGAACAGTGGGCCGACGAACCCTGAGCCCGTGGACCAGCGTCCGACACCACCCGCGCCACCACGTGCTCCCGCGGTTGAACCGCGGGCCGAGCAGATGCCGGTCACCCCGGTGCCGTATCCCGCTGCGCCACAACCCTCTGCATCACAACCACCTCCGCCGCCGCACCCCGCGCCGCCGACCACCGATCCCATCGCGCCTCTTCCGCGCCACGCCGAGCCGATTCCGCAGGCACCGTCCTCGCCGCCTGCTCCCACCCACCAACCACCACCATCGCCGTGGCCCGGACATCGTCCACCCGCTCACCAGGCCCCCGCGCCGCCACCCGCGCAACACTTTTCCGGGCAATACCCGGCGCCCCAGTATGCCCCGGCCTCACCGTATGCCCCTGCGCCACCATTTGGCCCGGGGCCTGCACCTGCGCATCCATCGAATCCGTTGCGGCCGCCAGCCGCGGTACCGTCGTTGGACGAGGCGCACCAGCGTGATCGCAGAAGCGAAGCCCCGCAGGCCGGTTGGCGCCGCGCCGTGTTCACGGTGTCCTCGGGGCACGTCAATCCCGGCGAGTCACGGGCGGCCCGGCGGCGTCAGCAGCTGATCGATCAGATCCGGCGACCGATCAACGGCGACTTCCGGATCGCCATGCTGTCGATGAAAGGTGGGGTGGGCAAGACCACCACCACGGTGGGGCTCGGCTCGGCGTTGGCCGCGGTGCGCGGAGATCGGGTGATCGCGGTGGACGCCAACCCCGACCGCGGCACTCTCGCCGACCGGATTCCGGGCCGGACCTCGGCCAACGTCCGCGACCTGCTGAACATGGGCCCCATCGACCATTACGCCGCGGTGTCCAACCTCACCTCCACCTCTCCGAGTCGCCTGGAAGTCCTTGCCTCCGAACAAGACCCAGCTGCCGCCACCGCCTACGACGAGGCCGACTACCGGCGCACGATCGACACACTGCAGCGTTACTACAACATCATCCTGACCGACTGCGGCACCGGGATCATGCATTCGGTGATGGGTGGGGTCCTCGACCTCGCCCACGCCATCGTCCTCGTGACCACCCCGGCGATGGACGCCGCGCGCAGTGCCTCGGCCACCCTCGACTGGCTCAATTCCCACGGGTACGGGCGCCTGGTGCACGAGGCGCACGTCGTCCTCAGCTCGTCCCGCCCGCAAACCGGCCAGGTGAAGGTCGACAAGATCGTCGATCACTTTGCCGCACGTTGCAATTCGATTCACCTGATCCCCTTCGACCAGCACCTCGCCGAGGGTGCGGCGATCGACTTCACACACCTGCGGGCACCCACTCAGCAGGCGTTTCTCGAGCTGGCCGGAAATGTGTCCAACAGCTTCGGGATGGTGCGTCGCCACCCCGAGATCCGATACCGACGGATGGAAGTATGAGCCAGAACACACGCGATGCGCAGCGGGTCTTCGACGCCGGGGTGCTGTCCCTGGGGATAGCGATCGACGGGCTGCAGACCGAACGGGACGTGACCTACGCCCTTCGGGCCTTCA
>NZ_MVPX01000331.1:0-3466 GCF_002043085.1 Gordonia sp. i37
TGTCCCTGGGGATAGCGATCGACGGGCTGCAGACCGAACGGGACGTGACCTACGCCCTTCGGGCCTTCCCCCGCGCCACCGAACGGGACCCCGACATGTGCGATGCATGGCTGGGGCGCGCCGCATGCGGCGAGGTCACCTCGGAGGTGCGCTACAACCTCTATCGGACCTCCACCACCACGCTGTTCCGTGAGCAGCGCCGACTCGGTCTGGCACCACGGGAATTGGGCGGACGCTTCCAGACCGGGCTCTACATCGACTATCCGCTCGCGGGTTTCACCGAGATCTGGCTGGCCTACGCCGCCGGGCTGATCGACGACGGCGAGTACGGCGAGGCCGAGGGCGCGCTGGACACCCTGGCCCGGTATCGGCCGAACATGCCCGAACGCGACCGGTATTCCGACGAGATCTGCGCCTACCTGCGCGGCATCCTGCATTTCACCACCCAGCGATGGCCCGATGTGCTTGCCGCCCTGGATAAGTCGGCCTCGTTCGGCGACGAGTACATCAAGTGCGGAGCCGATCTGATGGTCGGTTCTGCCTGCGCCCAGCTCGGTCTCTTCGGCGAGGGTATCCGCCGACTGGAGTCCGCTGCGGAGGGCCCGATCCCCGCCGCCGTCACCGACGCCGAGTTCTGCCGCGGATTGACGTTGCGCGAGATGGGTCGCGAAGAGGACGCCCGCGCCATCTTCGAACGCATCTACTCCGAGAAGCCCGACTTCGAGGCCAATGCCGCTGCGCTCAACGACCCCAAGTACCGGCTGGTGATCACCGACCGCGCGACGATCGAGTCCCGCACGGACCGTTGGGATCCGAACTCCGCCCCCGATCCGAAGCTACGGGTGTCGGCCGAACAGGCCGATCGCAGCGCGAAGCTTCTCGCCGAGGCCCAGGAGGAGCTCGCCGCCCAGATCGGGCTCGATGAGGTCAAGATCCAGGTCGCCAAGCTGCAGTCGTCTGCCAAGATCGCCAAGGTTCGCGCCGAGAAGGGGCTGGCAACCACCTCGCGCAGCAACCACCTTGCGTTCACCGGTCCACCCGGCACCGGCAAGACGACCATCGCACGTGTGGTCGCCAAGATCTATTGTGGGCTCGGCATTCTCAAGACGCCCACGGTCATCGAGGCCAAACGGGAGGACTTCGTCGGTCAGCATCTGGGCAGCACGGCACTGAAGACGTCGGCACTGATCGACACCGCGATGGACGGGGTGCTGTTCATCGACGAGGCGTACACCCTCATCCAGAGCGGGCTGTCCGGCGGCGACGCGTTCGGCCGGGAGGCCGTGGACACGTTGCTGGCACGGATGGAGAACGACAGGGACCGCCTCGTCGTCATCATCGCCGGATACGACGGCGAGATCGATCGCTTTCTCGCAGCCAACGACGGCCTGGCATCGCGGTTCGCCAAACGAATCCGCTTCCCGTCCTACACCCCGTCCGAACTCGGCCAGATCGCCCGGGTCATCGCCAAGAACCGGGACTCGGTCATCACCGACGAGGCACTCGACGATTTGATCGCCGCATGCGAGCCGCTGTTCAACTCGGAGTCGGTCGATCAGAGTGGGCTACCCCGCCGCACCATCGACCGGGCGGGCAACGGCAGATTCGTGCGCAACATCGTCGAAGCCGCCGAAGAAGAACGCGAGTACCGACTGTCCGAGGACCCCGGCATCGACTTCGACGACCTCGACGCCGAGCACCTGATGCAGGTGGAGGCCACCGACATGCGTGCGGCCATCAACACCGTGTTGGGCAACCTGGGCCTGGGGAACTTGGGCCTGGGGCGCGTCGACACCGGCTCCCAGGTCTGAACCGCCCCGGCGACAACACCGTCGAGAAACGACAGCGCCCCACCTGCGAGCAGGTGGGGCGCTGTCGACCGTGGAGCTGCCGGGAATTGAACCCGGGTCCTCCGTCGGGTTGGCGGGGCTTCTCCGTGTGCAGTTCACTCTGTCTCTACTCGGATCTCCCGGTCACGTGAACAAGCCGAGATGACGATCCCAGTCGCTGTTGGTTGTCCCCTTCGCACCCGCGACCGGTGCGAACGGTGAGCTCCCAAAGATGATGCCGGCACCGGACTTGGGAGCAGAGTCCGGGCCGACAGACTACGGGCCCGCTGTCAGGCAGCGAGGGCGTAGTCGCGCTGATTCTTATCGGCGCTTAATTGGTTGCCGCGACGCTTATACGGTGGTCTCTGGCCTGCACCGACACGCTTCCCCCGCCTCGGCGTACAGAGTCGAAACCGATCAGCCCCGAGACAGGTGCCCTCCGATTTCTCGGCGAGCAGTTCATTGTAACAACCCGACGCGCGTGGTTCATTCCCATTTCCGTCGGCGCCCGCCCGGCAGTTACTCGCCCGCATCCTGTCCTCGCGGGAACCGTCACTGGATCGACAGCACGGCGGTGTCGTCGACGCCCACGGGCACCGACAACTCGCCGCCCTCCGCCTGATACCGGCGCCCGGTCCATGCGTCGACCCCCGACACCGACGAGTCACCGCTCAGACCGAGGCTCGACAAGCTCACCGTCAATGTGCGGGGATGGTCGGCACGGTTGGTCAACGAGACGACGAGGCCCTTGGAACCCAGAGCGCGGCTCCATATCTCCGGGTTGTCGCCGACCATGGCGCCGGCGCGCACGCGCTCGTCCTGATCGATGCCGATGATGGCCTCGTTGGCGAGGACGTCGCGGGTACGGATGCTCATCGCGGTGAGGTCGTTGCCGGCCATCAGCGGGGCGGCCATCATCGCCCACATCGACATCTGGGTGCGCTCCATCGCCGGGGTCAACGCGTTGCCGACACCGACGACGAGCATGTCCATGTCGACGAAGCTGCCGTCGGCAACCCGTGCGCCGATCGGGGCCACGGCGTCGATGATGTCGCGGACCCCCTGATACCCCGAGGCCGGTGTCGCATCGGCACCGGCCGGCCGAGTGGTCCACACCGGCGAGATGTCGTTGGTGGCACGTGTCATGGTTGCCACACCGCCCCAATCGAATTGGGCTCCGGGCACCGATCCGGCGATTCCGCTGTTGGGGTTGATGCTGTACACCATGGGGCGTCCGGTGGATCGGATCGCGTCACGCATCGCGGTGAACGAGGCGACCTGGTCGTCGTGCGCCGAGTCACCGGAGCACCAATCGTATTTGACGAAATCGGCACCCCAGGAGGCGAAGGTGCGCGCGTCGGTGAGCTCGTGACCCCCACTGCCGGCGGTACCCGGATAGGTTCCGCCGAACTGCGCGCACGTCTTCTCGCGTGCACCGGCGTAGATCCCGAACTTCAACCCGCGGGCGTGCACGTAGTCGGCGAGGGCGGCCATCCCGGATGGAAAGCGCACGGGGTCGGCGACGAGTTGCCCGCCGGCGTTGCGGTCGGGCGCCATCCAGCAGTCGTCGACGACGACGTAGCGATATCCCTTGGCCGCCAGGCCCGAGGACACCAGGGCGTCGGCCTGCGCGCGCA
>NZ_MVPX01000332.1:0-7488 GCF_002043085.1 Gordonia sp. i37
CCGCCCCCGCCGATGCGCACGGTGTCGTCTCCCTCGGGCGTGCAACCGAGCGCGAGCACAACCAGGGTCACGATCACGACAGCTGCGCGCGGCCACCGGTGCGACATCCTCCGGCGCGAGTGCGTCGAGGTCGGCCTCACGCAATCACATGCCCTTGACGCGGCGGCCGATCTCGCGGGCGACTTCGCGTTGCGCGGTGCGCCGCGCGATGTCCTGGCGCTTGTCGTGTGCCTGCTTACCGCGGGCCAGTGCGAGTTCGACCTTGGCCCGCCCGTCGCTGAAGTACATCGACAGCGGCACCAGGGTCAGGTTGCCGTCGCGGATCTTGCCGACGAGGTTGTCGATCTCACGACGATGCATCAGCAGCTTGCGATTCCGTCGCGGCGCGTGATTGGTCCACGACCCACTGCCGTATTCGGCGATGTGCAGTCCACGCAGCCAGACCTCACCGTCGTCGATGGTCGCGAACGCGTCGACCAAGGAGGCCTTGCCCTCCCGCAGACTCTTGACCTCGGTGCCGAGCAGAGCGATGCCGGCCTCGTAGGTGTCGAGGATCGTGTAATTGTGTCGCGCTTTGCGATTGGACGCGATCAGATTGCGCCCCTTCTCCTTGACCATGTCGGCCGTCTCACCTCCTTCACTCGCGAACGTAGACACGCAGCGTGACATATCCGGTCACCGCTGCCAACACAATTCCGCCGATGACGAGCCACGGCGAGACGAACAACACGTCGCCGATCGTCACCCGGGGCACGATGTTGACCCCGTACAAACCGGCCAGGGCTCTGTCGAAGAAGAAGAGTTTGGCCAGGAACAACCCACCGATCGCGAGCAACGACCCGATGAACGCGGCCAGCATCGCCTCGAGGAGGAACGGCAGCTGGGTGTACCAGCGGGTCGCGCCGACCAATCGCATGATCGACACCTCGGTCCGCCGGGTGAACGCCGCGATCTGCACCGTGTTGACGATCAGCAGGATCGCGGCCACCGCGAGGATCGCGGCCACCGAGAACGCGGCGTTGCGCACCCCGTCGAGCACCCCGAAGATCCGTTTGACGAGTTCACGTTGATCCAGGGCGCCCTCGACGCCGAGGTCCTGGCGGCCCGAGAAGGCGTTGTAGACGTCGTCGAAACGATCTGGATCCGACATCCGGACCTTGAACGACGCCTGCGAGAAGGTGTCCTGGGTGATCTGATCGGCGATCTCCGGCGAGGTCTCCTCGAACATCTCCTTGGCCTGCTGATAGCCCTCTTCGGGGCTGACGTAGGTGACCGATCCGACGCCGGGTTGCTTCTCGAGGTCGGCGCGCAGCGTGGTGCACGGGGCGTTGCGGCAGTTGGCGTCGGCCTTGGAGACGTCCTCGTTGAGGAAGAACTGCATCTCGACGCGGTCGAGGAAGATCTTCTGGCTCTTGTCGGCCATCTGGATCACCAACAGCCCGCCGCCGAACATGCCCAGGGTGATCGCGGTGGTGATGATCATCGCGACCGTCATGGTCAGGTTGCGGCGGAAGCCGTTGAAGACCTCGCTGAAGATGAATTGAGCTCGCATGGCTGCTCGGATGTCCTTCTGGTCGTGGGGGCTCGCGCGGATGCGCCGACGGTTCTCGGCATCGCGTGCACGCGATGCCGAGATCGGCACTGGTCGCTCAGCCGATGCCGTAGACGCCTTGCTCGTCGTTGCGGACCAGCCGCCCGTTGTCGAATTCGAGGACCCGACGGCGCATCGCGTCGACGATGTGCCGGTCATGGGTGGCCATCACCACCGTCGTGCCGCGCCGGTTCACCCGATCGAGGACGTCGACGATCTCCTCGCTGGTCTCCGGGTCGAGGTTTCCGGTGGGCTCGTCGGCCAGCAGCACCAGCGGCCGGTTGGCGATCGCGCGGGCGATCGCCACACGCTGCATCTCACCGCCCGACAGCTCGTAGGGCATGCGGTCGAGCTTGCCCTCCAGACCCACGTAGTCGAGGACCTCGGGCACCACCTTGCGGATCATCGACGGCGGTTTGCCGATCACCTCCAAGGCGAACGCGACGTTGTCGGCGACCGACTTCTGTTGCAGCAGCCGGAAATCCTGGAAGACGCAGCCGATCGACTGGCGCAGTTTGGGTACCAGACGGCCCTTGAGGGTGTTGACGTGGAAGTCGCCGACGTAGACCTGGCCGGAGGTCGGCTTGTCCTCTTTGAGCAACAACCGGAAGAAGGTCGACTTCCCCGATCCGGAGGGCCCGATGAGGAACGCGAACTCGCCCTTGTCGACCTCGAGGGACAGCTCAGACAGAGCCGGCCGCGAGGAGGCCTTGTACTTCATCGTGACGTTGTCCAGCGTGATCACAGGGAGCCAGTGTAACGACGACGCCTGAGAGTCCCGTTCAGGCGGACGTGCGGCGCGTTGACCTCGCTCCTGCGGCCCTCGGTCGCACGTCTCAGCGCGTCGGCACGGTGGTGGTGGTCGTCGTCTCCCAGGGCAGCCGGAAGCCGGGGATGAGACCACCGCTCGGCGCCGAGGACTGCCCTGTCGACGACTCCTCCCCTGCACCGGGCGCACCGGGCGCGCCGGACTGCACCGACGACTCGCCCGAGTCCGACGAGGACACCGACGACGAGGTCGTCGACGAATAGCTGGTCGTCGGTTCCCGATAGGTCGGCTCGCTCGTGCGCACCACCTGCCGGCCGGTGGACGGCTGCTCCGGCGGGGCGTAGCGCTGCGAGGTGTAGCCGTACATCACCCAGCACGCCACGAACAGGACCACCAGGATCGCCGTGCCTGAGCGCACGCGAGTGCCCTTGATGTGCTTCCAGTTCCGGTCGCGCCAGCCACGGCGCTGCGGCGTCGCGGGTGTGGGATCGGTGGCCGGGCGTGCGCCGGTGTCGGACTCGGCGTCGTCGGTGACGATCGGGATCTGGTCGGTGTCGACGATGGGGTCGACGGGGGCATGGGTGCGCCTGGTCGCAGTCGGTGTGGCGGGTGGTGTCGTGGCGGGTGGTGTCGTGGCGGGTGGTGTCGTGGCGGGCGGTGGTGTGGCGGGCGGTGGTGTCACAGCGGGCGTCACCGCGGGCCGCGCGGCGTCGTCCGGCAACAGGTGGCGGGGCTCGCCCTCACGGGCGAGCGTCGGGTCATCAGGCGTCTTACCTGGTGGCGTGTTCTCGGGCGGCTTGTCGCCGGGCAGTTCTCGATCGGCCATCACGCTCCCCCGTCCCGGCCGGTACGGCTGTCGGTGCCAGGCGCGCTCACGGTGTCGGCGAGTGTCGCCGGCGGGGCCGCACCGGACTGGGCGTCGTGCCCGGCGGCGACGGTGATGCCCTCGGCGGCGAGAGCGCGCACGATCGACACGCGCAGCGCCCGACTCACCTCGAACTGTTTGCCGGGCAGCGTCCGCGCGACGATGCGGACGGTGATCGCGTCCAGTTCGAGGTCGGTGACCCCGAGTGACGACGGTGTGTCGAGGAGCAGGTCGTGCCAGCGCGCGGTCGCGTAGAACTCGCGGCCCACCCGGTCGAGGGTGTCGTTGACGAGTCCGATGTCGGCCTTGGCCGGCACCGGGACGTCCACCACCGCTCGCGCCCAGTCCTTGGACAGGTTGGTGGCCTTGATGATCTGGCCGTTGGGCACGGTGATGACCTCGCCCTCGCTGGTGCGCAGTTTGGTCACGCGCAGGGTGACGTCCTCGACGGTGCCGTCGGCGTTCTGGCCGCCGGTGACCATCAGACTCACCACGTCGCCGTACCCGTACTGCTTCTCGGCGACCACGAAGAACCCGGCCAGGATGTCTTGCACCACGCGCTGCGCACCGAAGCCGAGGGCCGCACCGATAACCGCACCCGGGCCGGTCAGACCGGTGATGGGCACGTTGAGGATCACCAGGAAGCGGATCAACACGATCGCGATGACCAGGACGATCAGCACCCACGCGACGACGTCGACCAGGGCCCGACGATGTTTGGTGTCCTCGGTCTGGACGATCAGGTCGCTGTTGTGGAAGCTGCTGTCGACGCGCGCGGCGTACTTGGCCGCCGACCATCGGATGAGACGGATGACGATGAGGCCGCCGAGGACCCACGTGACCATCTGCAGCCCGTTGGTGACCAGCCAGACGTAGATGGACCCGATGAGCTGCTCGGTGGCGTTCTGCGGACTGGTCGCAGCAAGGACGTGATGCGGACTCGCCGCCGCGAGCAACTCAGGCCTCGACATCGGCCATTCGCCAGCGGATGCCCGCCTCGATGAACTGGTCGATGTCGCCGTCGAGGATGGCGGTCGGGTTGTTGCTCTCGACGTTGGTCCGCAGGTCCTTCACCATCTGGTACGGGTGCAGGACGTAGGAACGCATCTGGTTGCCCCAGCTCGATCCGCCGTCGCCCTTGAGCGCATCGAGTTCGGCGCGCTCCTCCTGACGCTTGCGTTCGAGGAGTTTGGCCTGCAGCACCCGCATCGCCGACGCCTTGTTCTGCAGCTGACTCTTCTCGTTCTGGCAGGTGACGACGATGCCGGTGGGCAGGTGCGTCAGACGCACCGCGGAGTCGGTGGTGTTGACCGACTGGCCGCCGGGGCCCGAGGAGCGGTAGACGTCGACCTTCAGTTCGTTCTCGTCGATGTCGATGTGGTCGGTGGTCTCCACCACGGGCAGCACCTCGACCTCGGCGAAGGAGGTCTGCCTGCGGCCCTGGTTGTCGAACGGGCTGATCCGGACGAGTCGATGGGTGCCCTGCTCGACCGAGAGGGTGCCGTACATGTAGGGGGCCTTGACGGCGAAGGTCGCCGACTTCAGGCCCGCTTCCTCGGCGTAGGACGTGTCGTAGACCTCGACGCCGTAGCCGTGCTGCTCGGCCCACCGCACATACATCCGCATCAACATCTGGGCCCAGTCCGCGGCGTCGACGCCACCGGCACCGGATCGGATGTTGACCAGTGCGTCACGCGCGTCGTACTCGCCCGCGAGCATGGTCTTGACCTCCATCGCGGCGATGTCGGTCCGTAGCGAGGCCCGTTCGGCGTCGGCGTCGGCCAGCGCGCTGGTCCGTTCCTCACCCTCCTCGGACTCGGCGAGCTCGTAGAGCACCGGCATGTCCTCGAGCCGTTGACGCAATTCGGTGACCCGTCGCAACTCCGACTGGGCGTGGGAGAGCTCGCTGGTGACCTTCTGCGCGTGCTCCTGGTCGTTCCACAACTCGGGGTCGGAAGCCTGCATCTCGAGCTCTTCGATCCGACGGCGCAGTTCGTCGACGTCGAGCACCTTCTCCACGGTGGTGAGGGTGGTGTCGAGGGATTCGAGATCTGCGGTCACGTCGGGATGCACGGTTATTCAGGGTACCGGCTGGGACGCGCCGTCAGGACGTCGGCGGCGGCATCTCCCCCGGGACCTGCGGCTGCGGCGGGAGTTCACCGAAATGCCAACTGGTCTCGGCCTTGCCCGGCTTGTAGACCACCGGGTGTTCGGAGCCGATCTGCGGCCACGGCTGGCCTTGTTCGAGGACCATCGTCCCGTAGACCTCGGCCGGTCGGGTGCCCGGACCGACGATGGTGCCCGACACGGTGCAGAACGCCTCGCCCTTGCTGTCGGCCTCGGGTCGCTCGCTGACCCCGGTGAGGGTCATCGTTCCCTGCACCAGGCCGGCGCCGCCGCGGGCGCCGCCTCCGATGCCGCCGACCCGGCGGCCACGCATCTGCATGATCATCGCGACGGCCATGACCGCCAGGAGGATGGCGATCGTGACGGTGATCCACATGACGGCCACCCTACCGGGCCCGGCCTCCGCGTTAGGCTTTCGCGCGTGACCTCCCACCCCGTTCCCGAATCCAACGATTCCGACCTCGGTATCGCGCTGTCGCTGGCGGTCGCCGCCGACGATCTCACCATGGCGCGTTTCGGGGCGCTGGACCTACAGGTGTCGCAGAAACCCGACCTCACACCGGTCTCCGACGCCGATCTGGCCTGCGAGGAGATGATCCGCGAGCACCTGTCGCGCCGGCGTCCCGACGACGTCGTACTCGGCGAGGAGTTCGGTGGCGAGGCGACGAGATCGGGACGCCAGTGGGTGATCGACCCGATCGACGGGACCAAGAACTTCGTGCGCGGTGTTCCGGTGTGGGCAACGTTGATCGCGCTGCTCGTCGACGGCGTTCCGACGGTCGGTGTAGTCTCGGCGCCCGCGCTGCGTCGGCGTTGGTGGGCAGCGCAGGGCCAGGGCGCGTTCGCGGAGTTCGACGGCCGCACCCGGTCGTTGTCGGTGTCGGGCGTCGCCGACGTGGCCTCGGCGAGCCTGGCGTTCTCCAGTCTGTCCGGGTGGGCGCAGGCAGGCATCCGCGACAAGTTCATCGCACTCACCGACGAGGTGTGGCGGGTGCGCGGATACGGCGACTTCTACAACTACTGTCTCGTCGCCGAAGGTGCTGTCGACATCACCGCCGAGCCCGAGGTCTCACTGTGGGATCTCGCGGCCCTCGACATCCTCGTCCGAGAGGCCGGTGGACGCTTCACCGCGCTCGACGGGACGCCCGGCCCCCGGGGTGGCAACGCGGTGGCCAGCAACGGACTGCTGCACGACGCGGTGCTCACCGCGCTCGCCGCGGACTGAGCCGGGCCGGGGCGGGTCGGACGCACCTGTCCAGTCGACGAGTTGCCGACGAAAGTGCTTCGGGGACTCCTCTGTTCGACCTAGCGTCGACAGAAGACCCGCACCGACGTCAGGAGTTCTCCATGCCCGGCTTCCCCGCCCTCACCCACGTTGCGATCACCGTCGCCGACCTCGAGATCAGCCGGTCCTGGTATAGCCGCCTGTTCGGCGCCGAGCCGGTCCTCGAGGAGGACGAGGAGTCCGGCGCGTTCCACCACGCCGTGTACGCCCTCGACGGCGGCACGCTGTTCGGTCTGCACACCCACACCGACTCGACGCCGTCGGAGGTGTTCAGCGAGAAGCGCACCGGACTCGACCACGTAGGGTTCGCGGTCGGACAGGACGACCTCGAGCGGTGGCGCACCCGGCTCGACGAGCTCGGCATCGCCCACGGCGGCATCAAGCACGCGGCGTACGGGTCGGGCATCTCCTTCCGCGACCCCGACAACATCGCTCTGGAGTTCTTCGCCCCGCCGGCGTAGATCGCGTTGGTCGGCCCGGTCGAGTTCGGTGACGAAGCCGGGCCGGCCGTTTCGGGTTATACCGGGCGATCGTCGCCGCGGAATGGCGTGCGCCGTCGCAGCACCGTCGAAACTCTAACGGCCCGTGAATGATCGAGTGAACACAGATGCTAAAGACGCCGTGCACACCGAGGATCACTGTGGACGGGCGGGCTGTCGGCGTTCCGTGCCGAACACCGGTCAGCGGTACCCACCCCGCAGAGCGTGTCTCCCAATTCCTCTGCGATGGATTTGCGGAGGAGCTCTTTCGTCCCGGTGGTCGAGGTGCCGAGGAGCGTTAGCCTCAATACCGTTCAGTTAAGGTTACATGGGTGTAGTTTGTAGGGTATGCCTCGTGCTGGGTGGGTGAAG
>NZ_MVPX01000333.1:0-267 GCF_002043085.1 Gordonia sp. i37
CTTCGAGATCAGCTCGCACGCAAGTCAGCAATCAAGCTAACCGTGTCCATTTTTTCGGGGGAACCCCAATCAGCACTGGCAGCGGCCTGTGGTGGGTCGGGTGGTGGATGCAATTCCGCGCGCATTTTGTCGAGGGTGGCGCGGAAGGTGGCCCCGACGTCGGGGAGCGCGTTGGTGCGTTTCGGGTTCGGTTCGGCCGCGCCGATGGGGGTGTTGTTGCGCCACCAGCAGCGTCCGGCCCACGGCCCGTCCCGATAAATCCCGGTG
>NZ_MVPX01000334.1:0-10824 GCF_002043085.1 Gordonia sp. i37
TCCGGTTGTGTTTCCCGCAGGCGGGGGCGAGGTCACCGATGTTGGTGAGCCCACCTTTCGCATGATCTTTCGTGGCGTGATGAATTTCCACGTGCGCGGCAGGTTGAGTGCACCCGGGAAACGAGCAGTACTCGCCACCGTCTTTGGCGAACAACGCGATCCGTTGTCCTTGACTCGCCAACCGCGCCCGACCCAAATACAGGGGCAGGTTCGTGTGGTCATCGAACACCGCCAACCACGGCTGGCACTGAGCTGCCAACGCGATCACATCCCGGATCGGGAGGAGGGTGCCGGTCGCGCTCACCCCCATCCCGGTCTGCGCAATCAACTCCGACAGCGACGCTTTGATGATCAGATGCGGCGGCAGCCCGCGATGCGACTGCGGGCCGAGACCCACATCCAACCCGGCACGCAGGACCGCTTCCAACGCATCATGGTTGCGTTGCACCTGATCCCGATGATCCCGCGACGCCGCAGCCGCCAACGCGTCGGGGTCGGCATCCTCACGACTGCCGGTCGGAGACTCCGGATCGGCGGGATTGTTCATTCCAGGCGCCGCCCACGCGGCGAGTACCGCTTCGAGGTGCGCGGTCAAGGTCGGGGTCATCTGCCCCGACAACCCACTCATTTTCTGCGCGTCTTGCCGGCCGATGCGGATCTGGCGGCGGCGTTGCCGATCCGCATCGTCGGTCAGTTGGCCGTCGGGGTCGAGGTGCGCCAACACCCGTGCCCCCAGAATCCGCAGATCGGAGGGGGTGTGGGTGCGGGCGAACCCGGCCATCGTGGCGTCGGCCGACATTTTCTCGTCGAACGGCACTGTCGCGGGGATACGGTCCAACACATCGATGACGACTGCGGCGTGGGAGGGGCCGGCCGCACCGGAGGCCATCGCCTCGGCCAACGCTGGATATTTGGGGGCGGCGACTTCACCGGTGAAGGTGTGGAAGGTGGCGGTCGCTGTGAGTTGTTTCCACCGCCGCCACGGTTCCGACATACGCAACAAGCCGATCATGGCGTCGGTGATCGACCCGAATCCGTACTCGCGCGCCAGATGGCGGTCGGAGAATTCGACGATCTGCCGATCGCCTTGGACGGTGACGCGGGTGATCAACTGTTCGGTCGATTGAGCGACCGCGACCAGGTCGTCGTTGGACAGGCCGGTCAAATCATCGGTGGCCAACTCGTCCATCAGCGTGTGGGCGAGGGCGAGTTTCTGGGTGGTCGACAACCCGGACACATCCGGTAACGCGTCAGCGGGGAGTGTGGTGTCGACCATCATTTCTCACCCCCCGGCGATAAGCGCACATGTGTTTGTGTGCTGTTGTGTTCGAGTGTATGCCGGGTTTGTCGGGTTGGCAAGGGGTTGTCGAATGTTTTTTCGGGTGAGTTTCCGTGGGGTTCCAGCCTGGGTTCGGCTCGGTCTCGAGGCTCGGCGCCTGGGGCGCCTCGCACCTCGACCACCGATCGGGAAGCGCCTCGACCATCGATCCAGACCGGCCTCCCACCGGTTGTGCCAGTTGAGGATGCGCTCGGGGATGCACCGAATACCCTCTCGCGCAACAGATTCCGGCTACGTTCTCGGTGGAGGCTACAGCAGCGGCGCTGCAGCCGCCCTCGGGGCGTTGCCCGTGCATCCCGCTTTGCCGCCACGATCGCCTTGGGGTTCGACTTCCCCGCGGTGTCGGTCGCCGACATGCGGGACCGGCTGAAACGCTACGATGTGCCGTCAACTGCACATCTTTCAGAACTCGGCCGCGGACTCCTGATCGAGTACGGCGAATTCGGTTGCCGCGTCCTTCATCTCGCTCAATCGTGAGTAGTGGATGCCGGTCCCCGCGTCGGACAGGATGGCCTGATGGATGGGCACCGCGACGCGTGGCGCCATGGCACGCAGGTAATCCACGGACTCACTGAGTTTCATCCACGGCGCCGCCGACGGCAGCGCGAGGACGTCGACATTCTCGAACGGAATGTAGAACGAGTCGCCCGGGTGCATGAACCGCCCGGCGCCCTGCGACGAGTCGAGGACGTAGGCGACGTTGTCGATGACCGGGATCTCCGGATGGATCACCGCATGCCGGCCGCCGGTCATCCGGGCGGTGACCGCGCCGATGTCCACCTGCTGCCCGGGGTGCGCCGGGGTCCACTCCCCCGACGAGTCGGCGTCATTGAGTTGCCGGGCGGTCTGCGGATCGGCGTATCGGAGGGCCTGCGGATTGGCCGCGATGAGATCCGGCAGCCGCGCGGGGTCACAGTGATCGGGATGTTGGTGGGTGATCAGGATCGCGTCGAGTCCGGTGATGCCCTCGAAACCGTGGGAGAAGTTTCCCGGATCGAACAGGATCTTCGCCCCATCGAGTTCGACCAGCAGACACGAATGACCGAAGTGCGTGAGTTGCATGCCTCCACTGTGCTCCCGGCGGCCTCATGTGTCAGCGAACCGCTTCATAACCCCTGGTCACCCCGGCACGCACGGCCGGCGAACGAGTCCCGGCGAACAAACACGTGACATTCTTTTTACCCATGAGTAAGATCGGTTCTTACCGCCGGGTAAGGTATCCCGGAGCCGTACCGCCCCACCCAGTCAACCACTGCGAGAAATGGTGAACATGTCTACTCACACCGAACCCCGCGACACCTCCGCCGTCGGGAAGACCCGTCATCCCCGCAACTTCATCGGTACCGCGATGCGCGTGCTGACCACGGTCACGGGCTCGGAGTTCGCCGAGAAGTACCAGATCCGTGAACCCATCAACCGGATCGCGTACCAGGCGACCAAGACCGGGTTCCAGACCCTCGGCGCCGCCAACCGCGCCTTCTCGAAGGTGCAGGGCGGGTCGGCTCCGGCCAAACGGCTGACGACCACACCCAAGGGCTACTTCAATCTCACGCCCGACGACGAACAGCAGATGATCGCCGAGACGGTCAAGGAGTTCTCCACCGAGATGCTGCGTCCGGCCGCCTACGACGCCGACGCCGCGGCCACCGCGCCGGAGAGCATCGTCAAGCGCTCCGCGGAACTCGGCATCACCATGATCAACGTCCCCGAGGAACTCGACGGCGCGGCCACCGAGCGCGGGGTCGTGACCAACGCGTTGGTCGCCGAGGCGATGGCCTACGGCGACATGGGTCTCGCGCTGCCGCTGCTCGCCCCGAGCGGTGTGGCCACCACGCTGACGAACTTCGGCAGCGACGGCCAGCAGAAGACCTACCTGCCCGACTTCGCCGGTGAGAACGTCCCGCAGTCGGCGGTCGTGATCGCCGAACCGCGCCCGCTGTTCGACGCACTCTCGTTGCAGACCAAGGCAACCCGCGTGCCCAGCGGCTACCGGCTCAACGGCGTGAAGTCGTTCGTACCGGCCGCGGGGTCGTCCGAACTGTTCATCGTCGGCGCGCAACTCGACGGCCGCCCTGCACTGTTCATCGTGGAATCCGACTCCAAGGGCCTGATCGTCGAGGCCGACCCCGGCATGGGTGTGCGCGCCGCAGGCATGGGTCGACTGCTGCTGCAGGACGTCGCGGTGCCGGAGTCGGCGCTGCTCGGCGAAAGCTCGCCCGAAGCCTCCGATGCCGCCTTCGCGGCGTATCGCGACGTGGTGCGGTTGTCGCGTCTGGGCTGGTCGGCACTTGCCGCCGGAACCGGTCGGGCCGTCCTCGACTACGTCATCCCCTACGTCAACGAGCGTGAGGCGTTCGGCGAGCCGATCTCCAACCGCCAGGCGGTGGCCTTCATGGTCGCCACCATCGCCACCGAGCTCGACGGCATCCGTCTGGTCACCCTGCGCGGCGCCTCGCGCGCCGAACAGGGCCTGTCGTTCGCCCGCGAGGCCGCCCTGGCGCGCAAGCTCACCATCGACAAGGGCCTACAGATCGGTCTCGACGGCATCCAGCTGCTCGGCGGCCACGGCTTCACCAAGGAACATCCGGTCGAGCGTTGGTACCGCGACCTGCGTGGCGCGGGTATCGGCGAGGGCATCGTCGTCCTGTAAGGCGACCCGGGAATCGAGGACACAGTCATGAGCATCAATCTGGAACTGCCGAAGAAACTCGGCGTCACCATCGATCAGGCCCATCAGGCCGCGGCGGAGATCTTCCGTCCCATCTCGCGCAAATACGATCTGCGCGAACATGATTACCCGGTCGAGCTCGACACCCTGGCGAGCCTGTACGACGGTCTGGCCGAGACCGGCCAGGCCGGTGCAGGCGCCGATGCCGGCCGGAGCAAGGACAAGGGCAAGGAGCGTCCCGAGGGCGTCGTGGTCAACGGCGGCAACATGCAGTCGGTGGTCAACGTGATGGAGACCTCCTGGGGCGACGTCGGCCTCATGTTGTCGATTCCCTATCAGGGACTGGGAAATTCGGCGATCGCCGCGGTCGCGACCGACGAGCAGCTCGAGCGCTTCGGCAAGGTGTGGGCGGCGATGGCCATCACCGAGCCCAGCTTCGGCTCGGACTCGGCCGCGGTCACCACCACCGCCACCCTCGACGGCGACGAGTACGTCATCAACGGCGAGAAGATCTTCGTCACCGCGGGCTCACGCGCGAGTCACATCGTGGTGTGGGCGACCGTCGACAAGAGCCTCGGCCGCGCCGCGATCAAGAGCTTCGTGGTGCCGCGCGAGCATCCCGGTGTCGAGGTGGTCCGGTTGGAGCACAAGCTCGGCATCCGCGTCTCCGACACCGCGGTGATCCGGTTCGAGAACTGCCGCATCCCCAAGGAGAACCTGCTCGGCAGCCCCGAGGTCGACACCAAGAAGGGCTTCGGCGGGGTCATGCAGACCTTCGACAACACGCGGCCCCTCGTCGCGGGAATGGCCGTCGGGGTGGCGCGGGCCGCACTCGAAGAGCTGCGTCGCATCCTCGAAGACGCGGGCATCGAGATCGATTACGATCGTCCCGCCGCCGATCAGCATGCCGCCGCAGCCGAATTCATCCGAATGGAATCCGATTGGGAGGCAGCGTATCTGCTGACCATGCGGGCGTGCTGGATGGCCGACAACAAGCAGCCCAACTCGCTGGAGGCCTCGATGGCCAAGGCCAAGGCCGGCCGCACGGGTACCGACGTCACCAACAAGGCCGTCGAATTGGCCGGTACGCCAGGCTATTCCGAGCGTCTGCTGCTCGAGAAGTGGGCCCGCGACTCGAAGATCCTCGACATCTTCGAGGGCACCCAGCAGATCCAGCAACTCATCATCGCCCGCCGGGTGCTCGGCAAGAGCAGCGCCGAACTGAAGTGAGTCGCACCGGCCGATGATCTCCCCGGCCGGCATTGAACACGAGATCGCCCCGCGGACACCAGGTCCGCGGGGCGATTCCCGTCGGTGCGGATGTGTCGGTGTCCGTCGCGGTGTCGGTCCGGGAGGACGCGACCCGGCTCACGCCTCCGGCAGCGGCCGCCCGGATTGCTCCGACCACACCACCGGATCCTCGCGCAGCAGATGCGCCCGACCCTTGCGGCGATATCGCCAGATCTGCAGGGCGCCGACGCCCCACAGCAGGTACTGCGCCGACATCGCCGCGGTGAACGCCTCGGGCGGATAGCCGGACGCGCCGTCGGGGGTGCGCCAGTCGAGGATGATGCCGATCATCGCCATCAGCAGCAGGCTCGCGAAGAAGCCGCCCTGGTTGATGATCCCGGTCGCGCTGCCGACGCGTGAGACGGGGTTGGAGGTGCGGCCGAGATCGAAGCCGATCATCGATGCCGGACCACCCATCCCGCACACGATGACCAGCAGCATCAGCAGCCAGAACGGCGCAGCACCGGGCCACGCGAGCACGATCGTCCACATTCCGGCGATGGCGCCGACGACGCTCAGCACCAGGGTCGACCGGTGCCAGGGATGCCGCGTGATCAGCGCGGCGAAGATCGGTCCGAAGCCGATGATCGAGCACACCATGATCGTCAACAGGGTGCCCGCCGCGCCCGCGCCCTGCCCCTCGCCCTCGACGAAAAACGGGAATCCCCACAGCAATCCGAGAACGGTGGCACTGAATTGCGTGGAGAAGTGCATCCAGAATCCCAGCCGGGTACCCGGATGACCCCAGGCCGCGGCGAGGGTGGCACGGATGCCGGAGAACCCGAGCAATGGCCCGGAGGTGGTGCGCGCCTGTGGGGAGTCGCGCACCACGATCGCCGCGATCACCAGCAGCGCGGCACCGCAGGCGGCGGTCACCAGGTAGGCGTGCGTCCACCCGAGATTCGACAGCGCCCAGGTCATCGGGACCGCGGCCGCCACCGCGCCGAGTTGGCCGAGCACTCCGGTCAACTGCGTCATCAGCGGGATGCGCCGCACCGGGAACCACGAGGTCACCAACCGCAGCACGCACACGAAGGTCATGGCGTCGCCGACCCCGACGAAGAACCGTGAGCCGAGCGCCCACACGTAGGTGTCGGCGAAGGCGAAACTCAGTTGCGCCAGCGTCAGGATCAGGGTGCCGGTGAGCAGCACCCGGCGCGGGCCGAACCGGTCGACGAGGAGCCCGACCGGGATCTGCATCAGCGCGTACACCAGCAACTGCAACACCACGAACGTCGACAACGCCGACGCCGAGATGTGAAATCGGTCGGCGGCGAGCAGACCGGCGACCGCCATCGACGATCGATGCAGAACGGCGATGAAGTAGACGGTCACCGCGACCGTCCACACCACCATCGGGTGCCCGACACTGGAGGGTGCGCTCACCGGGCCGATCTCCTCTCGTCTCTCCTCTCGTCGCGCCTACATCGTGCTACATCGCCGCCGGCCGGGACAGACCACCTCTACGATGTCGAGAACCGACGACGCGCGACCTCCGAGTTCGCCGACCGTGTCGCCGGAATGGGGGGATGGTGGTGCGGACACCGAGGACGGCCGGCAGGTCACGATGGCGTCGCCCGATCGCGCTGGCCCTGGTGGTCGTCGCGGCGGCGCTGGCCGGTTACGCGTGGCTGCAGACACGCGGTGACGGTGTCGGCTGGTACGACGTCGGGGTCGGCGACTGCGTCGGCACCCATGACCGACCGGAGATGTCGCTGCTGCACCCCGGTGGCGGCTACGGCAGACACACCGCGGTGCACTGTTCAACCCCCGCGGCCACCTACGTCGTGGCGGTCCGACCGGCGGTCCCGGCGATCGGCCAGGCCCAGATGACCTGCCCAGACCCCGGGAAAGATGTCAGCGGATTCGCACGCTACGAGATGCGCTCGGTCTCGGTGCACGGACGGTTCCTGTTCCACGACACCTCCTACGGTTACGCCCCGATCTGTCTGGCACCGAACCTGCACGTCGGCAGCTGCTACGACGCCGGCGAGGATCGTGGCCCCCTGGTGTCGCCGCAACCCTGCGACGGTCTCGTCTCCTGGCTGGTGACACGGCAGATCACCGGAGTGGCCGACATCCACCGATGTCCGACGGCCACCGGACTGGTCCTGCACTCACCGCTGATCACCTATTGCGAGATCAACTATCCCGATCCCGACAACCCGCTGCTGCGCTTCGGTCCCCCACCGCCCCGGCCACCCGCCGGGTGATGCGGCGGCGCTCGCCGCTCAGCCGTTGATCACCTGCGGCACCGAGACACCCTTGAGACCCTCGACGCCGAACTCCAATCCGTACCCGGACTGCTTGACACCGCCGAACGGAATCATCGGGTGCACGCCTCCGTGCGCGTTGATCCACACGGTGCCGGCCTCCAGACGACCCGCGATCGCTCGCGCGGCGCCGGCATCACCACTCCACACCGAGGCGCCCAGCCCGACGTCGAGGCCGTTGGCCAGTGCGACGACCTCGTCGACGTCGGTGTAGCGGATGATCGGCAGCGCCGGACCGAACTGCTCCTCGGTCACCAGCGGATTGTCGTTGTCGATGTCGGCGACCAGGGTCAGCGGGTAGAAGTGGCCGGGGGCGTCGGTGTCGGGGTCACCGCCGGTGAGCACCTTGGCGCCGGACTCCTTGGCTGCCTCGACGAGCCGGGCGACGATGTCGAACTGCGCGCGGTTCTGCAGCGGACCCAGCACGTTGTTCTCGTCAAGCCCGCGGCCCATCGGCATCTGCCCGGCGACCTCGACGAGCGCAGCACACACGTCGTCGTAGACGTCGGCGTGCACGTAGAGCCGCTTGAGCGCCGCGCACGTCTGCCCGGTGTTGATGAAGCATCCCCAGAACAGGTCCTGCGCAATGGCTTTCGCGTCGACGTCGGGCAGCACGATACCCGCGTCGTTGCCGCCGAGTTCGAGGGTCAGGCGCTTGATGGTGTCGGCCGAACTCCTGATGATCGCCTGACCGGTACGGGTCGAACCGGTGAACATCACCTTGTCGATGTCGGGATGAGACGACAGCCGGGCCCCGACCTCACCCTCGCCGACGACCGGGATGAGCACGTCGGCGGGCAGGACGCCGTTGAGGACCTCGATCAGGGCGAGCACCGACAGCGGCGTGTACTCCGAGGGTTTGACGACGGCGGTGTTGCCCATCCGCAGGGCCGGGGCGACCTGCCAGATGGTGATCATCATCGGCCAGTTCCACGGACCGATCGCACCGACGACCCCCACCGGGCGGTAGCGCAATTCGGCGTGGGTCTCCTCGTCGTCGACGACGGTCTCGCCCGGCAGTGCGGTGGCCGCGGTGGCCCGCAGCCACGCCGAGCAGGCACCGACCTCGAAGCGCGCGTTGGGACCGTTCAGCGGTTTGCCCTGTTCGCGCGAGAGGAGTTCGGCGAGGGGTTCGGCGGCCTCCTCGATGGCGTCGGCGGCCTTGAGTAGCAACGCCTTCCGCTCGTCGTCGGCGCGCGCCGCCCATGCCGGTTGTGCGGCCCGGGCACGGGACACGGCGGCATCGAGATCGGCGACGGAACCGAAGGCGACCGCGCCGACGACCTCACCGGTTGCGGGATCGAGGATCTCGCGACCGGCGGGATCGGAGACGGACTGCAGCAAGCTGTCATAGGTGGTGCTCATGGTGATTCTCTTTCCTGATCGAAATCTGTTGACACTCAGTCGTCGAAGGCTGTGACACTCAGTCGTCGAAGACGACCACTCCGCGGATGTTACGGCCGGCGTGCATGTCCTCGTACGCCAGCGCTACCTCGTCGAGCGTGTACTCGCGGGTGATCAGCTCGTCGAGTTTGAGCTGACCCGCCCGGTACATACGCGCGAGATTGGGGATGTCGCGACGCGGATTGGACTCGCCGAACAGCGAGCCCTGCAACCGCTTCTGCATGAGGGTGAGATCACCGAGCAGAATGGGTGCACCCGCCACGGTGATGTTGCCCAGACCGGTGAGAACCACGGTGCCCGCCTTGCGGATCGAGTCCAGCGCCTGCGCCACATCATCTCCGGACACCACGCCGATGGTGATGATCGTCGAGTCGGCGCCCTGCCCGTTGGTCACCGAACGGGCATACTCGGTGGCCTCGGCCAACGTGGTGTAGAAGTGCGTGGCGCCGAACAGTTTTGCCTTGTCCTCCTTGGCCGCGACCGGATCCACGGCCACGACGCTGGTGGCCCCGGCGTGCGCCGCACCCTGCAATGCGTTGGCACCGATCCCGCCGATGCCGACCACGATGACGGTGTCACCGGGCTGCACCCGAGCGGAGTTGACCGCCGATCCCCAACCCGTCGGCACACCACAGCTGAGCAATGCCGCCTGTTTGAGCGGAAGGTCCTTGTCCACCTTGACCACCGAGGCGACCGACGCGGTGGTGTACTCGCTGAAGGTGGAGATACCGCACTGCTGCCCCACCGGGGCGCCGTCGAGCTGCATCCGGAAACTCCCCGGATCCTCCGCGCGATCACCGGAGAGCAGGGTCGCGCCGAGGTCGCACAGATTCGACAGTCCGCGAGCACAGAATTCGCACTTCCCACACGCCGGCAAGAACGAGAACACGACGTGATCGCCGACCTCGAAACCCGGAGTGTTCGGGCCGACGGCCGAGATGATGCCCGCCCCTTCGTGTCCGCCGGCAAATGGGTAGATGCCGACCGGAATGTCGCCTGTGGCGGCGTGGTCGTCGGAGTGGCACAGGCCGGCCGCGACCATCTTGACGGTCACCTCGTTCTGGCGGGGCTCGTCGAGGTCGAGGGTGACGGTCTCGTAGCGCCCGGGCGCCTCACGGAGAACGGCGGTGCGAGTGGTGAAAGACATCGGTGTCTTCTTTCGTCGGGGATGTGTCAGAAGCTCTGGGGATCAACAACTGTCGGGGATCAATAGCTACTGGGGTTCGACTCGCCGGTGCCGATGAAGTCGGCGGCCAACGCCTCCGACCCGCGGGCCAGCAGCGCGGCGTCGGCGCCGACGAGCACGAACGTCGCGCCCGCAGCGACGTAGGCGCGAGCCTGGTCGGCGACGAAGGCGTTGACACCGAACGGTTTTCCGGCGGCACGCACTCCGTCGAACGCCATGTGCACAGCGGCGACGACATCGGGATGGGTTTGCGCGCCGAGCAGACCCATCGACGCCGCGAGATCGCTCGGACCGACGAACACACCGTCGATACCCGGTGTCTCGGCGATCGCTCGGGCGTGCTCGACGGCCTCGATGCTCTCGACCTGCACGAACACCGACACGTGATCGGCGCCGTCGGCGAGGTAGTCGGGCACCCGATTCCACCGGGCAGACCGTGCCAGGGCACTGCCGACACCGCGCCGACCGACGGGCGGATACTGTGCGGCAGCGGCGATCTGTCGAGCCTGCTCGGCGTCGGAGACCATCGGTACGAGGATGTTCTGCGCACCGAGATCGAGAACCTGTTTGATGACGACGGCGTCGCCCACGGCTACCCGCACCATCGGTGTACACCGATATCCCGACACCGCATACAGCTGTGCGAGAGTCGATTCGAGACCGT
>NZ_MVPX01000335.1:0-17894 GCF_002043085.1 Gordonia sp. i37
CCCGCCGTAGAGCGCGCGATCGGCGGCTGCGAGGGCCTCGCGCATGGTCGGCCTCAGCTGAATCGGCATGACACCGTCCCCATCCGGCCGTAGTCGGCGAGTACCGTGTCGCCGGCGTGCACCCACATCGGACGGGTGAACGATCCGGCGAGCACAATCTCTCCCGCCTCCAGCCGATCGCCATGTGCGGCAAGCTTGTCGGCAAGCCACGCCACGCCGGTGGCCGGGTGGTTGAGCACGGCGGCGGCCACCCCGGACTCCTCGATGGTCTCGTTGCGATACAGCAGCGCCGACACCCACCGCAGGTCGATCTCGTTCGGCTTCATGGGGTTTCCGCCGTAGACCATGCCGCCCATGGCGGCGTTGTCACTGATGGTATCGACGATGGTACGGCCCGCCATCTCGATGCGGGAGCTGAGGATCTCCAATGCCGGCACCACGTATTCGGTGGCCCGAAGCACGTCGAAGATCGTCGCGTTCGGGCCGTCGAGCGCCGAGCCGAGCACGAATGCCAACTCCACCTCGATACGGACGTTGGAAAACCGGCCGTGATCGATCACCGAGCCGTTCTCGAACACCATGTCGTCGAAGATCGCGCCGTAGTCGGGTTCGGTGATACCGGTGGCGACCTGCATCACCTTGCTCGTCAGGCCGATCTTGCGTCCCACCGGACGACGCCCGGCGACGATCCCGCGCCGGCGCCACTCGTTCTGCACCGCATAGGAATCCTCAACGGTCATCTCCGGATGGCGTGCGGTGAGCAACGGGATCGTCGTCCGATCCCGTTCTGCGGCAGCGAGTTCATCGGCGATCTCGGTGATCGTCTGGGCGGACAACATCAGAGCTGTGCACCCAGCTTGTACTCGCCCTGCTTCCACTCGGGCATCTGTCCCTCGTCATCCTTGCGGGTGTAGGAGAAGCCGTCGGCACCGATGGTCACCGCCATCTCCGAGTCGTCGGTGCGGGTGAGCACCGGCTGCGGATTGCCGTCGAGGTCGAGCACCAGCGAGGCGTCGGTGTACCAGCTCGGCACCACCGGGTTGCCCCAGAAGTCGCGGCGCTGGTTGTCGTGGACATCCCAGGTGACGACGGGGTTGTCGGGGTCACCGGTGTAGTAGTCCTGGGTGTAGATCTCCACCCGATGACCGTCCGGGTCGCGCAGGTAGAGGTAGAACGCATTCGACACACCGTGGCGGCCGGGACCGCGTTCGATCGCGTCGGAGCGGCGCAAGCCGCCGAGCTTGTCGCAGATCGCCAGGATGTTGTGCTTCTCGTGGGTGGCGAAGGCGACGTGATGCATCCGTGGTCCGTCGCCACCGGTGGCGGCGGTGTCGTGCACCGTCGGCTTGCGCCGCATCCACGCGGCGTACACGGTGCCCTTGTCGTCCTGGATGTCCTCGGTGACCCGGAAGCCCAGATCCTGATAGTGGCGGACCGCGCGTGGCACGTCGGGGGTGACCTGGTTGAAGTGGTCCAGACGCACCAGCTCGCCCGGGCAGTGCAGGTCGTAGCGCCACGACATCCGCTCGACGTGATCGGTCTGGTAGAAGAACTCGTACGGGAACCCGAGCGGATCCTCCACGCGCACCGAGTCGCCGATGCCCTTGACGAATCCCTCGGCTCGACGTTCCACGCGGCAACCGATCTCGGTGTAGAACGCGACCGCCTTGTCGAGGTCCTCGGGGCTTCGTACCCGGTAGGAGAAGACGGCCACCGCGGCCACCGGACCCTTGCGCAGCACGAGGTTGTGGTGGATGAACTCCTCGGTGGAGCGCAGGTAGATCGCCTCGTCGTCCTCATCGGTGACATAAAGCCCGAGGATGTCGACATAGAACTGACGCGATGCGGCCAGGTCGGTGACGACGATCTCCATGTAGGCGCACCGCAGGATGTCCGGCGGCGCGCACTGCGGGGTGGAGACGGGATTGTCGGAGCGGATGGGGGCTTCCTGCGAGACGTAGTAGCCCGACGAGGTCAGGGTCATCTCTTCGCGAGCGGTCATGGGTGGCGTCCTTGCCTGGGTCGAGAGGGGGTTGGCAGATTGAGGGGTCGGGAACGAAAGATTCTGGTGCGGTGCGGATTACTGCTTGCCGAAGGTCGGGTTGTGGACCTTGCCGAGGGTGATGTGCACGGCCTGCTGGTCGGTGTAGAAGTCGATCGAGCGGTAGCCGCCCTCGTGACCGAGGCCGGAGGCCTTGACACCCCCGAACGGGGTGCGCAGATCGCGGACGTTGTTCGAGTTGAGCCACACCATGCCCGCCTCCACGGCCTGCGAGAAGTTGTGGGCCCGCTTGAGGTCATTGGTCCAGATGTAGGCGGCCAGACCATATTTCACACCGTTGGCCAGCGCGAGAGCTTCCTCGTCGGAGTCGAACGGGGTGATCGCGACGACCGGACCGAATATCTCCTCCTGGAAGATCCGCGCGTCGGGGGCGACGTCGGCGAACACGGTGGGAGCCACGAAGTTGCCGGTGTCGAAGCCCTCCGGCCGACCACCACCGGCGACGAGGCGTCCCTCGGACTTGCCGAGTTCGACGTAGCTCATCACCTTCTCGTAGTGCTCGGGGTGCACGAGCGCACCAACCTCGGTGGTCTTCTCGTGCGGATATCCGACGACGACCCGTTTGGCCTGTGCCGCATACCGTTCCACGAACTCGTCGTAGACCGAGCGCTCGACGAGGATGCGACTGCCTGCGGTGCAGCGCTCACCGTTGAGGGAGAACACACCGAAGATGGTGGCGTCGATCGCGGCGTCGAGGTCGGCGTCGGCGAAGACCACCGCCGGACTCTTACCGCCCAGTTCCATGGACAGGCCCTTGAGGTACGGGGCCGCGTTGCCGAAGATGAGCTGCCCGGTGCGACTTTCGCCGGTGAACGAGATCAACGGCACCTCAGGGTGTTTCACCAATGCGTCACCGGCGTCCTCACCCAATCCGTTGACGAGGTTGAACACGCCCTGCGGCAGTCCTGCCTCCTCGAAGATGCCGGCCCACAACGACGCCGAGAGCGGTGTGAACTCGGCGGGCTTGAGCACCACGGTGTTTCCGGTGGCCAGCGCGGGACCGAGCTTCCACGACTCGAGCATGAACGGGGTGTTCCACGGGGTGATCAGACCGGCGACGCCGATCGGCTTGCGATTGACGTAGTTGATCTGCCTACCCGGCACCTTGTAGGTGTCGTCGGACTGAGCAACGATCAGGTCGGCGAAGAACCGGAAGTTCTCCGCGGCGCGGCGGGCCTGACCGAGGGCCTGGGTGATCGGCAGCCCGGAATCGAAGGACTCCAGTTCAGCCAGCCGCGCATCACGGGATTCGACGATGTCGGCGATCCGGTGCAGTACCCGCGCACGTTCGCGCGGCAGCATCGTCGGCCACGGGCCGTCGGTGAAGGCGGCACGTGCGGCGGCCACGGCCAGATCGATGTCGGCCTTCTTGCCGGCAGCGGCCTGCACGTAGGTCTCGTTCGACACCGGGTCGAGGACATCGAAGGTGTCGCCGTCGACCGAGTCGACGAACGCTCCGCCGATGTAATGCTGGATGCGCGTGGGCAAATCGGCCGGGACGTGACCGGTCACCGGTGAGCTCACCGTGTTCGTCATGGTTTCTCCGTTTCGGGGGTCGGGGGTCCGGATATGGACCGGGAAGAACTAGAAGGCCGGAAGGCCCAGGGTTTCGTCGGGGTGTTCGTGGACCAGGTAGGCGTCGAGGGTGGCCGCGCGGTGACGCCGCGCGACCTTCTCGATCTCGCCGAGCGGCGCACCGATCTCGATGAGCCGCACGATGTTCTCGTGTTCGCGGACCGACTCCTGCGCCCTGCCGGGCACGAAGGAGAACGTCGAGGCGCGCAGGTGCCCGAGTCGGGCCCATTCGGCTTCGACGAGGGTGACCATCCGCGGGTTGGTGCACTTGGAGAACAGGGTCGCGTGGAACTCCTGGTTCAGCGCGGTGAACAGACCCGGATCGAAGTGACCAAGCGATTCGATCATGCGCTCGTTGATGTCTCGCGCCTTGCGCAGATCGTCCTCGCTGAGCCGACGGGCGGCCAGCGCGGTGGCCGCACCCTCCAGGATCGACAACGCCTGCATGCTCTCGCGATACTGCGAGTCGTCGACCATCGACACCTGGGCGCCGACGTTGGTCTCGAAGGTGACCAGGCCCTCGGCCTCGAGTTGGCGGATCGCCTCGCGCACCGGTACCACGCTCATGTCCAGGCTCTTGGCGATGGTGCTCAACACCAGCCGGTAGCCGGGCGTGTACTCCTGTCGCGCGATGCGCTCCTTGATCCAGTGGTAGGCGATCTGCGACTTGCTGCGGGTCGGATTGCCCTGGCCGGGTTGCTCACTCATCGATTCGCCTTCCATTCGAGATAGCGGGCTTTCCACTGCGCGTTGGGCGGGAACAGTCCGTCGACCGGGTGTCCGGCCGCGACCTGCTCGGCCACCCAGGCGTCCTGCTCCTCCTGGGCGAGCGCGGCGTCGGCGACCTCGGCGGCGATGGCCGGCGGGATGACGATCACGCCGTCGTCGTCACCGACGATGATGTCGCCGGGTTGGATCGTGGCACCGCCGCACGCGATGGTCAGGTCGTGATCCCAGGGCACGTGCTTGCGGCCGAGGACCGCCGGATGCGGTCCGGCGGTGAACACCGGTAGACCGATCTCGGCGACCGCGGCGTAGTCGCGTACCCCGCCGTCGGTGACGATGCCCTCGGCGCCAAGGGTTTTCGCGCGGATCGCCAGGATGTCACCGAGGGTGCCCGATCCGGTCTCGCCGCGCGCCTCGATGACGATCACCTCACCCGGGCCGACGGCGTCGAAGGTCTGTTTCTGCGCGTTGTATCCTCCGCCGTGGGAGTCGAACAGGTCTTCACGGTTGGGCACGAAGCGCAGGGTCTTGGCGGTGCCGACGATCTTGGTTCCTCGGGTCTGCGCGCGCACGCCGTCGATGGAGACGTTGTTGAGGCCGCGCTTGCGTAGTTGTCCGGACAGACCGGCGACCGGCACTCGCGTCAGTTTCTCGCGCAACTCGTCGGTGAGGACCGGCCCGGCGGGTGCCGGTAGTCCGGCCGCCTGCGCCGAGCCCCACGCCTCGGCGCGCTGGGTGTCGTCGACGGCCGGCAGCGACCCGAGGTCGGCGTCGAATCCGTTGTCGCCCTGCACCACTGTGGTGACGAGCCGACCGGAGGTCGGCCCGCCGGGAACGTCGACCTCGACCTCGACGACATCTCCGGGACCGATGACCGAGGAGCCGGCCGGGGTGCCGGTGAGGATCACATCGCCGCGTTCGAGGGTGAAATGCTGCGAGAGATCGGCGACGATCTGGGCCGGCGAGAAGAACATTCCCGCCGTCGAATCATCTTGCGCCAGGCGACCGTTCACCCAGGTACGAATGCGGATCGCGTTCGGGTCCACCGCGCGGGCGTCGATGAGGTCCGGGCCGAGCGGGGTGAATCCGTCGCCACCCTTGGACCGCACGTTGGAGCCCTTGTCGGCCGCCCGCAGGTCGTAGAGTCCGAGGTCGTTGGCGGCGGTGACGGCGGCGACGTGATCCCACGCCTGCGCGAGGCCGACCCGGCGGGCCGGGGTTCCGATGACCAGAGCCACCTCCCCTTCGAAGGCGAGCAACTCGGTGCCGAGTGGTCGCTCGACGGTACCGCCGGTCGCCGCCACCGAACTCGAGGGCTTGAAGAAGTACGACGGCTGTGCCGGTCGCCGCCCGCGCTGCTGCGCACGCGAGGTGTAGCTGAGATGGACCGCGATGATCTTGCCGGGCGTGCCGATCGCGGGCACGGCCACCGATGCTGCGGAACCGTCCCGGTTCGCCTGCTGATGTTGGTCGGTCGTCACGGATGTCCTCTCCGTCGGCAGGATCGTATATGAAAACGTATCTTGCGAGCGATATACGAGATCGTATATGGTCTGAGACACAGTGCGCAAGTGATCCAGATCGCAGCGACTCGAGACCGTGGCCCCGGCCACCAGAACCTCCGGCGACGAGGCCCCCACTCGGCCCCTCGCCACCAAGGGATTGCCCGCACCGGGCGCGACCCAGAAGGAGCCCCCATGAACGCCCCTCCCCGAACCGCATCACCGGCCGTGGTGGTGACCGAAAAAGATCGTCGCCGAGTGGTTTTCGCCACCGTCGTCGGCACCACCGTCGAGTGGTACGACTTCTTCGTCTACGCGGTGGCCGCGGGCCTGGTCTTCGGCGAACTGTTCTTCAAGCCCGCAGGCCCCGGGGTCGCGACCATCCTGTCGTTCCTCACGGTCGGCATCAGCTTCCTGTTCCGCCCGCTCGGTGCATTCCTGGCCGGACACTACGGTGACCGCTACGGTCGGCGCGTGGTCCTGATGGTGACCCTGGCCCTGATGGGCGTGGCAACCACCCTGGTCGGGCTTCTGCCCACCTACGCCGCCATCGGCATCGCGGCACCGATCCTGCTGATCACCCTGCGCATCCTGCAGGGCATCTCGGCCGGCGGCGAATGGGGCGGTGCGGTGTTGATGGCCGTCGAGCACGCCCCGGACCGCAAACGCGGTGTCTTCGGCGCCTCCCCGCAGGTCGGGGTGCCGCTGGGCATGCTGCTGGCCTCCGGAGTGATGGCCCTGATGGCCGTCCTCGCCCCCGGCGACTCCTTCGAGACGTGGGGGTGGCGCATCCCGTTCCTGCTGTCGTTCGTCCTGATCCTCATCGGTCACTTCATCCGTCGCCGCGTCGAGGAGAGTCCGGTGTTCCTCGAAATCGCCGAACGCCGGGAGGAGACCAAGACCCCGATCGTCGAGCTGTTCCGCAAGCACGCCGGACTGGTGCTCGTCGCCGCACTCGTCTTCGCCGGCAACAGCGCCGTCGGGTACATGACCACCGGCGGATACCTGCAGAGTTATGCCACCGATCCCGACGGTCCGGTCGGCCTGTCGCGCGGTCCGGTGCTGCTCGCGGTCGCCGGGTCGGCGGCCACCTGGCTGCTGTTCACCCTGATCGGGGCTCGCGTCAGTGATCACATCGGCCGCCGCTCCACCTACCTGATCGGCTGGGTCCTGCTGCTGGCGGCGCTGCTCCCACTGTTCCCGCTCGTCGACACGGGCAACGTGTGGCTGATGTTCTGCGGCCTGGCCCTGCTGACCGTCGGCCTCGGCTTCACTACGGTCCCCAGGCCGCCCTCTACGCCGAGCTCTTCCCGGCGTCGATCCGGTTCTCCGGCGTCTCGATCTCCTACGCGATCGGCGCCATCATCGGTGGTGCGTTCGCGCCCACGATCGCCGCGGCACTCATGCGCGCCACCGGCACCACGACCTCGATCGTCATCTACCTCGCGATCATGGCCGCCATCAGTCTTGTTGCCACACTGACGCTTCGGGACCGTACCGGAATCCCGCTCGGCCCCGCCCACGAAGCACAACAATCCATCAGTCCCATCCGAGGAATGGCGAGGGCCTAGACAATGCAGTTCCATCACCACGGCTATGTGTCCACCGACCCGCGGGTCCAACCCGCCGCGGGGACCGGCCTCGACCGGCCCGACGAACTCCCCGATGAGGTCGACGTCCTCATCGTCGGCACCGGTCCCGCCGGCATGATCACCGCCGCGCAACTCGCCCAGTTCCCCGACGTCACCACCCGCATCGTCGAACGCAGGCCGGGACGACTGGCGATCGGGCAGGCCGACGGTATCCAGGCGCGCAGCGTGGAGACCTTCCAGGCGTTCGGTTTCGCCGAGTCGATCATCGCCGAGGCCTACCGGATCACCGAGATGGCGTTCTGGAAGCCCGATCCCAACGACCCGTCACGAATCGTGCGCGCCGCGCGCACCCCCGACGATGCCGCCGGCATCTCGGAGTTCCCACACCTGATCGTCAATCAGGCCCGAGTCCTGGACTACTTCGCCGAGTCGATGGTCAACGCGCCGACCCGGATGACGCCCGACTTCGGCTACGAGTTCGTCGGCCTCGAGATCACCCAGGGCGCGCAGTACCCGGTGACGGTGACCCTGCGCCACACCGCGGGCGAACAAGACGGCCAGACGCGCACGGTGCGCGCGAAGTACGTCGTCGGTTCCGACGGCGCGCACAGCCGCGTCCGTGACGCGATCGGCTGCACACCGCACGGCGACAAGGCCTTTCACGCCTGGGGTGTGATGGACGTGCTGGCCGACACCGACTTCCCCGACATCCGTACCAAGTGTGCGATCCAGTCCGGCTCCGGCGGGTCCATCCTGCACATCCCCCGCGAGGGCGGTTTCCTGTTCCGCATGTACGTCGATCTCGGCGAGGTCCCCGCCGACGACAACGGCAGGATTCGCACGACGAGCATCACCGAGATCATCCGACAGGCCAACGAGATCCTGCATCCCTACACCCTCGACGTGAAAAACGTTGCCTGGCATAGTGTCTACGAGGTCGGTCACCGGGTGACCGATCGGTTCGACGACGTCGACGTCGAGCAGATCGGCACCCGCACCCCGCGGGTGTTCATCACCGGCGATGCGTGCCACACCCACAGCGCCAAGGCGGGACAGGGCATGAACGTCTCGATGCAGGACGGCTTCAACATCGGTTGGAAGCTCGGTCACGTGCTCTCCGGCCGTGCGCCGGAGGAACTGCTGAGCACGTATTCCGCCGAGCGTCAGGTGATTGCGCAGAACCTGATCGATTTCGACCGCGAATGGTCGTCGATGATGGCCAAACGTCCCGAGGAGTTCGACTCACCGTCGGAGCTGGAAGACTTCTACGTCAAGACCGCCGAATTCCCGGCCGGTTTCATGACGCAGTACGCGCCGTCGATGATCATCGCCGATGCCACCCACCAGGATCTGGCGACCGGCTACCCGATCGGCAAACGGTTCAAATCCGCGCCCGTGGTCCGCGTCGGCGATGCCAATCCGGTCCAGCTGGGCCATCACCACCGAGCTGACGGACGTTGGCGGATCTATGCGTTCGCCGCCGATCCGTCCGCCGGCATGAACAACGCCGCACCCGATGTCTCGGCTCTCGACGACTGGGCCACCTGGCTGGCCACCGATCCGGAGTCACCGGTGGTGCGTCATACCCCCGCCGGCACCGACCTCGACTCGGTGTTCGACGTCAAGGTGATCTACCAGCACGATCACACCCGCGTCGACCTCAACGCGGTGCCGAAGATCTTCCTGCCCAAGGTGGGACCGTTCCAGATCACCGACTACGAGAAGGTCTACGCGACCGACCCGCACGTCGACATCTTCGCCGAGCGCGGCATCGACCGTCGCGGAGCCGTCGTCGTGGTGCGCCCGGATCAGTATGTCGCGCACGTTCTCCCGCTCTCCGCCCGTACGGAGCTCGCGGGGTTCTTCGCCCGCAACCTGCTGCCCGCCAACACATCCGCTCGTGCCAAGGAGTCGGTGTGAACACCCTCGCCGATACCGATGCCGCCTGCCCACTCGGCGCCGGCGCCCACCCGTTCGCCTGACATGTCCGCCGCCTACCCAGCAGTGCGCAACTCCTCGAGCCATCGCTCGAACATCTCGTCCTGCCGGGCGGGCGGCAACGACTCGGGTGTGAGCACGGCCATCACCTGCATCCCCATCAACAGGGTCAGCAGGGTATCGGCGGCCAGTGCGGTGTCCGCCGACGCCAGTTCGCCGTCGGACACCGCCTGGTCGAGAAACCCGACCATCTGCGTGCGCCACGTCTGCCACGACTCGGCGTTGACCTGCTTCATCACCGGGTCGTACATGGCGTGTTCCCACAGCGTCGTGGCGATCCGCGCCTCGAGCAGGGCCTCCTCGGTGCGGGGCATGATCTCGCCGCACAGGATGCGTAGCGCGTCAAGACCCCGCGCGTCGCCCATCAACCGTGCCACGCGATCGTTGGTGGCCAGCGAGACGTGCTCGTAGGCCCGCCGGATCACCTCGTCCTTGTTCGCGAAGTAATAGCCCAGTACCCCGTTCGCGTAGCCGGCCTCCTCGGCGATCATGCGCATGCTCACCGCGCTGATCCCCCGGGTCGCGATCAACCGCCACACCACGGCGATGATCTCCCGGCGCCGCTCGTCGTGATCGACCACCTTGGGCACGTCCGCCCTCACCTCCTGGTGGCCTCACCACCGTCCGCCTCGTTCGGCGCATCCCGCGCCGGATCCACGCCCGTTACAGGGTACGTAACACGAAACGCACACACCGGAAACAACTCGTGCCTACTATTTCCTACAACCGTAGGAAAAACGATTCCGGTTGCGGCACACCATCTTGAACGGAGACACCGATGGCCGTCAGTCCTGACACCGTGGACCATCCCCTGTCCATGCCCACCGCCGCGGAGATCGACGACGTCACCGCGATCCTGAGGGCGGCCGGACTCGTCACCGATACGAGCCGCTTCGCCTATGTCGGGCTCGTCGAACCCGCGAAGGCACAGCTCCATCGCGACGCGCCCGCCTCGGCGCACCGACGCTTCCGAGCGCTGCTGCTCGACCCCACCACGTCCGAATCCCTTGACGCCGTCGTCGACGTCACCGACCGAGAGGTGGTGTCGCACCGCGTACTCGACACCGCCGTGGATGGTCAGGTGCCCGTGCTCGACGAGGAGTTCGGGCTCGTCGAGGAGGTCCTCGCCACCGACGAGCGATGGCTGGCGGCACTCGCCGCCCGCGACCTCGATGTGGCGCAGGTCCGCGTCGCCCCCCTCTCGGCGGGCGTCTTCGACTATCCGGGCGAGGAGGGCCGCCGCATCCTGCGCGGGCTGGCCTTCTGGCAGCCCGAGCCCGCCGACCACCCGTGGGCACATCCGATCGACGGGCTGGTCGCCTTCGTCGACGTCACCGCACGAGAGGTCCTGCAGATCCTCGACCTGGGCGTGGTGCCGATCCCGCAAGAGTCCGGCAACTTCGCCGATCCCGAGGTCACCGGCCCGTTGCGCACGACACAGAAGCCCATCGCCATCACCCAGCCGCAGGGTCCGAGCTTCGCCGTGACCGGCAATCTCGTCGAGTGGGAGAAGTGGAGTCTGCGAGTCGGTTTCGACGCCCGCGAAGGCCTCGTCCTGCATCAGATCGGCTTCACCGACGGCGGCCGGGTGCGGCCGATCATCCACCGCGCGTCGATCGCGGAGATGGTGGTGCCCTACGGCGATCCGTCGCCGGTGCGTTCGTGGCAGAACTACTTCGACACCGGCGAATACCTCGTCGGGCGTTACGCCAATGCCCTCGAACTCGGGTGCGACTGCGTCGGCGACATCACCTACTTCGATGCGGTCATCGCCGACGAGAGCGGCGCCCCGCACACGCTGCGCAACGCGGTGTGCATGCACGAGGAGGACTACGGCATCCTCTGGAAGCACACCGATCTGTGGGCCGGCTCCCACGAAACCCGCAGACAGCGGCGTCTGGTGATCTCGTTCTTCACCACCATCGGCAATTACGACTACGGCTTCTTCTGGTACCTCTACCTCGACGGGACCATCCAATTCGAGGTCAAGGCAACGGGAATCGTGTTCACCTCCGCCTACCCCGGCGACGAGTACCCGTACTCGTCGCAGATCGCCCCCGGACTCGGCGCTCCGTATCACCAGCACCTGTTCAGCGCCCGGCTCGACATGATGGTCGACGGCGATGCCAACAGCGTCGAGGAACTGCAGAGCGTTCGGGTCCCGATGGGAGACGGCAATCCGCACGGCAACGCCTTCACCCTGTCGAAGACGTTGCTGCACAACGAATCCGAGGCTCAACGCGACGCCGACAACACCGTCGGCCGGGTCTGGCACGTCACCAACCCCGGGGTGACGAACCGACTCGGCCATCCGGTCGCCTATGCGCTGCACCCGGAGGGCCGCCAGACCCTGCTGGCCGACGACGGATCATCGATCGCCCGTCGCGCCGCATTTGCCACCAAACATCTGTGGGTGACACCCTTCGACGCCGACGAGCTCTATGCCGCAGGCGATCTGGTGAACCAGCACCCCGGGGGATCGGGCCTACCCGCCTTCGTGCACGGTGACCGCAACGTCGAGAACACCGACATCGTCGTGTGGCACACCTTCGGTCTCACGCATTATCCGCGCCCGGAGGACTGGCCCATCATGCCCGTCGACTACACCGGCTTCACCCTCAAACCGGTCGGCTTCTTCGACCGCAACCCCACCCTCGACGTCCCCGCCTCGAGCGCCTCCTGCAACACCTCATCCTCCTGCGACACCTCACACAGCGCCGCCACCGACGACTCCCCCTGCCACGGCTGACCTTTCGATCCCTCCCATCCCGATCTCCCTGGAGTTCCCATGACCACCGAGCACCCGGCGCCGAGCCCCGCCGCGACCTCCACCACATCCACCCGAGAACAACATCAACTCCGGCGCGGCAGCCTCGGCGTCTTCGGGGTCACGTTCTTCGTGATCTCCGCCGCGGCACCGCTGACCGCGATGGCCGGCGGTGCGCCCGTGGCCATGCTGCTGGGCAACGGCCCCGGCGTGCCCGGCGCCTACATCGTCGCCGTACTCACCCTGCTCGTCTTCGCCGTCGGCTACACCACCATGGCCCGCCACCACACCAGCACCGGCGCGTTCTACTCCTACGTGACCCGCGGCCTGCGCCAGCAATTCGGTGGGGCGGCAGCCTATCTCGCGCTGCTCAGTTACAACGCGATGCAGATCGGCCTGTGGGGTCTGTTCGGCGCCGCGGTCACCGGATTCGTCAGCGACGAATTCGGGGTGTCCATCGACTGGTGGGTGTTCGTCCTGATCGGCATCGCCATCGTCGCAGTCCTCGGCTATCGCCAGATCGATCTGTCGGTGAAGGTGCTCTCGGTGCTGGTGGCCGCGGAATTCCTGGTGGTGATCGTGCTGGCGATCGTCATCGCGGTCAAGGGCGGCGATTTCGGGACGACGTCGCTGAGCGTCACCCCGCTGACGCCGAGCGCCCTCACCTCCGGCTCACTACCGATCGCCCTGCTGTTCTGCTTCGCATCCTTCGTCGGATTCGAGGCCACCGCCATCTACAGCGAAGAAGCCAAGGACCCCAAGCGCACGGTGCCGCGCGCGACGTTCCTCGCCGTGATCACCATCGGCGTGGTCTACACCGCCGTCACGTTCCTGATGGTCAACGGTGCGGGGGTGGGCAACATCCCCGGCTACATCGCGAAACTGGCCGACCCGACGACGTTCCTGTTCGATCTCTCTAACTCCTACATCGGCTCCTGGTTCACCACCATCATGCGACTGCTGTTCATCACCAGCGTGTTCGCCGCGGTGCTGGCCTTCCACAACGCCGTCGCCCGCTACACCTATGCGCTCGGACGCGAGGGACTGCTGCCCGAGCAGGCCGGTCGCACCCACCGCACGCATCAGAGCCCGCACGTCGGGTCGGTGGCCCAGACCACCGTCGCGGTGATCGTGGTCGCGATCTTCGCCCTCGCCGGCCAGGACCCGGTGCTGGCACTGTTCACCTGGCTGACCAACCTCGGCACGCTCGGCGTGATCGCCTTGATGGCCGCGTCGTCGTTCGCCGTGGTCGCCTTCTTCCTGTGCCACCGCGACCTCGAACGGAACCTGTTGCGCACCTTGGTTGCTCCGCTGGTGGCCGGTATTGCCCTGATCGCGATCCTGTGGTACGCCATCGCCAACTTCGGGCTGCTCATCAGTTCGGGCGGAATCCTCGTCTGGCTGCTCCCGGCCCTGCTGCTCGTCGCCGCGGTCCTCGGGGCGGGTGCCTCCCTGGTGCTCCGCTCACGCTCACCGCAGCTCTACGCCGAGATGGGGCGCCACCGTGAGTGAGACAGCAATCGTGAACACGACAGCGACCACGCCGATCGTGTCGAAACCCCCTGCCCTGCACCAGATCACCACCGAGGACCGCTCGATGACCACCCGGATCGACTTCCGCTATCTCTCCGAACCCGACATGATCGCCGCCGGGGTCACCGACATGCCCGCCTGCGTCGACGCCATGGAGGAGACCTTCGTGTTGCTACACAAGGGCGATTACCGCATGGCCGGACCCAACAGCGACTCACACGGTGCGATGATCACCTTCCCCGACGAGTCGCCGTTCGAGGGCATGCCCGCCAACACCGCCGACCGCCGGTTCATGGCGATGCCCGCCTACCTCGGCGGCAGCTTCGGTACCAGCGGCATGAAGTGGTACGGCTCCAATGTCGCCAACCGCGACAAGGGCTTACCGCGCTCGATCCTGATGTTCATGCTCAATGACACCGACACCGGCGCGCCGCTGGCACTGATGTCGGCGAACCTGTTGTCGGCGTATCGGACCGGCGCGGTCCCCGGAGTCGGCGCGCGCCACCTGGCGCGCCCGGACTCGCGGGTGGTCGGCATCGTCGGTCCCGGGGTGATGGCCCGCACGTCGTTGTCGGCGTTCGTCGCCACGTGCCCGATGATCGACACCCTCAAGATCAAGGGCCGCAGCCGGAGCAGTATCGACGCCTTCACCGCCTGGGTGCGCGACGAATTCCCGCAGATCACGACGATTCTCGAGGTCGAGACGCTCGGCGAGGCCGTCCACGATTCCGACATCGTCACCTTCTGCACGACCGGGGTCACCGGCGATCCCGCCACCTATCCCACGATCCGCCGCGAGGACGTGAAACCGGGGGCTTTCCTGAGCATGCCCGCCCCCTGCAACATCGACGCCGGCATGCAGACACCCGATGTCCGCAAGGTGGTCGACAACGTGCGCCTCTACGAAGCATGGGCCGAGGAGACCGGGCACCCGTCGCACCACACCATCCCGATCATCGGATGCAAGTTCATGGACATGATCCATGACGGTGCGATGGCCGCCGACGACCTCGTGGATCTCGGTGCCGTCGCCGCGGGCGACGCCGTCGGGCGCCGCTCCGACGACGAGATCGTGGTGTTCTCCGTGGGCGGCATGCCCGTCGAGGACGTGGCGTGGGGCACCGTCATCTATCGCAACGCCGTCGCCAAGGGCATCGGCACCATCCTCAACCTCTGGGACTCACCGGCTCTGGCCTGAGTTACCCTCTACCCGAAGGACATTCACATCATGGAGACCGACGTCGTCGTCATCGGCCTGGGTTCGGCCGGATCAATGGCGCTGTGGCAGTTGGCCAAACGAGGCGTACGCACCATCGGCGTCGAACAATTCGGGATCGGGCACGCCCGCGGCTCGTATGCCGGTGATTCACGCCTGTTCCGATCGGCCGTGCACGAGGGGCCGCGCTTCGTCCCGATGCTCGCCCGCGCGCGTGAGCTGTGGTTTGAGTTGGAGCACGACTCGGGCCGGCACCTCTACGACGAGTGCGGCGCCCTGCAGATCGGCGACGCGGGCTCCGGCGGACTGCTCAAGTCGATCGCGTCGGCCGAACAGTTCGACCTCCCGCACGAGATCCTCGACGCGGCCGCACTGCGCTCGCGCTACCCGCAACACCGCGTCGACGACCACACCGTCGCCGTCCTCGATCACCGCGCCGGCAGCCTCTATCCGGAAGCGAGCGTGATGGCCGCCGTGGAGACCGCGAAATCCCATGGTGCGCAGGTACTCACGAACACCGAGGTGATCGACTTCGATGAGGCGGGCGGACGTCTGCAGATCATCACCGATCACGGCACGATCGCCTGCGACAAGGTCGTCGTGGCGACCGGATCGTGGACGACCCGCCTGCGCCCGGATCTCAAGGGATTCCTCTCGATCATCCCGCTGTCGCTGACCTGGTTCATGCCCCGCCACCCGCAGATGTTCACCCCGGAGCGCTTCCCGGTCTTCATCCGCGACGAGGACGGGGTACACCTCTACGGCACCCCCAGCCACGACTCGTACAGCATCAAGGTCGCGACCGAGCCCCTCTGGCCCGCCATCGGCTCCCCCGACGAGGTGCCCGAGTTCAGTCGCGCCGACCTCACCCGGATCGGCAGTTGGGCCGCGAACTTCCTTCCCGACCTCAATCCCGAACCGGTGAAGTACTCGATGCACCACGAGCTGTGTACTCCCGGCGATCTACCGCTGGTGGATCTCGACGCCGACACCGGGATGCTGCTGCTCACCGCGTTCTCCGGGCGTGGTTTCAAGTTCGCCCCCGTCTACGGGCAGATCGCCGCCGACCTCATCACCGGAACACCCACCGACCTCTACGATCCCTCGTTCGCGTTGTCGGCGCAGCATCGATGAGCATGCCCGCCCGGGACCCGGCAGGTTGTATAGATCAGAGGCGGTGATGCTGCTCGATCTGCACAGGATCGCCAGTTGTCGCCACCACTGTTGACCGCCTCCACGTGGCGTTGTTACCTCGAACACACCGTTGTCTGCAGCACATCTGTCTCCAGCGCATCAGGGTTCGAGCGGAAGGACGCCCCCGATGACCATCACCGCACCGAGCAGCCACCCGATCGCCGAGACCCGACATCCGATCGCCACCCCGCGCACCACTGCGGAGGTACTCGTCGACGGGCTCGTCGCACACGGCGTCGACACCGTGTTCGGCATCCCCGGGGTCCAGACCTACCCGTTGTTCGAGGCGCTCGGCAACGCCTCGGACACCATCGACCTGATCACGCCGCGTCACGAGCAGACCTGCGCCTACATGGCATTGGGGTATGCACAGTCCACCGGACGCCTCGGGGTGTGCTCGGTGGTGCCCGGGCCCGGAATCCTCAACGCCTCGGCCGGCCTGCTCACCGCGATGGGCACCAGCACACCGGTACTCGCCCTCACCGGCGAGATCCCGTCGGACTACCTGGGCCGGGGTTTCGGTCACGTCCATGAGATGCCCGATCAGCTCGCCGCCCTGCGCGGCGTCACCAAACACGCCGACCTGCTGCTCGATCCCGAGAACGCCGCAACCGTTCTGGCGGAATCGATCCGGACCGCGCTGCAGGGGCGGCCGGGCCCGACGGCAATCGCCACACCGTGGGACGTGTTGCCCCGTCAGGCACACGTCGACGACGTGGCCCCGCTCGAGATCTACCGTCCTGCAGTCGATTCGCGCGACATCGATGCCGCGGCCGCACTCATCGCCGCGGCACGCGCACCGATGATCCTCGTCGGTGGCGGTGCCCGGGAGGCCGCCCCGCAGGTACGGGCGCTGGCCGAGACCTGCGGCGCGCCGGTGGTGGCCTTCCGCGGCGGCAAGGGCGTCGTCGACGACTCGTCACCCTACGGCTTCACCTGTGCCGACGGCCTTGCCCGCTGGCCCGACACCGATCTGGTGATCATCGTCGGTTCCCGCGCCGAACTGCTCTGGTTCCGCTGGCCGACCCCGGACGTCGACGTTCCCCGAGTGGTCATCGACATCGATCCGGCCGTTCACACCCGGCTAGATCCGACGGTGGCGATCACCGCCGACGCCCGGGACGCGACCGCCGATCTGGTGGGCCGCCTGAATGCCGGCGGGCGGCAACGAGTCGACCGCACAACCGAATTCGCCGCGATCAAACGCCGGACGCGCAGTGAGATCACCGTGTGGCTGCAGCCACACGCCGATCATCTCGCGGCGATCCGGCGAGCGGTGTGGCAGGTCCCCGATAGTCGGTCCGGTCTGTTGTAGAGCCGTTCCTTCTTGTGGTTGATCAGTCGATCTCGCAGCCCACGGGATGGTGCCTGTGGGTGCATCCGGCAGCGTACTCGGCCGGGGTCTTGTAGCCCAGTGCCGAATGCCGGTGTCGGTGGTTGTGGTCGTCTTTGAAGTCGCCGATGACCACGCGGGCCTCGAGCAGCGTGGGCCAACAGTTGCGATTCAAACACTCATCGCGCAACCGGTTGTTGAACGACTCGATGAACCCGTTGTTCCACGGCGTGCCGGGTGGAATGTAGGAGATCCCCACCGACCCTGCGCAGAACGCTTGGAGGGCCTCTGAGATGAACTCAGGCCCGTTATCCATGCGCAGCACCAGCGGCGGGCCACCCCAGATCGCGAACACCTTCTCCAACTCCTCGATCAACCGCTCGGCGGTGATCGAGC
>NZ_MVPX01000336.1:0-1018 GCF_002043085.1 Gordonia sp. i37
ACCGACGATCGCGCGCAACTGTTCTTCGGTGGTGATCTCCATGTCGCCATGCTCCCAGATCGCCTCACACCTGCCCAGCGGTTTCCTAACCTCACGAGTTCCTGCCCTGCGGGCTTCCCGCAACTGCCGGGCGGTCAGGTGGTGGGCCGCAGCCATGCGAGGGCTGCGGCGACGAGTGCGCTGACCCCGTGCGAGAGGGTCGGTTGGATCACCGGTGCGAATTGCGGCGAGTGATTGGACGGCAGCCCGGCGACCACCGCCGCGACCTCCTCGACGCTGCCGGCACCGGCGAACAACGCCGGATCGGCGCCGCCCAGCAGCCAGTACGCACAGGGCGCGTCGGCCGCATGGGCGAAGTGACCGACGTCCTCGCTGCCGGTCACCACTCCGGGATCGACCACCATCACCCCGGGAACGTCCGAGAACGCCTTCCGTACCGTGTCACACGCGCCGGGATCGTTGACCAGCGCCGGGAACGACTCGGCGATCCGGATCTCCGGGTCACGACGGCCGCCGGCAGCCATCGTCTCCGCTTGCGCGAGAACGCGAATGCGTTCGAGGACGGTCTCGCGTACGTCCGGGTCGAAACTGCGTACGCTCACCGCGAGTTCGGCGCGGTCGGCGATGATGTTGGGAGCTGTGCCCGCGTGCAGCGATCCGACCGTCAACACCGCGGTCTCCGTGGGCGGCAGGGTCCTCGACACGATGGTCTGCAGACGCATGACCAAGGAGGACGCCATGACGACCGGGTCGATCGTCGTCTCCGGGCGTGAGCCGTGCCCGCCGACGCCGTGCAACACCACCGACACGCTGTCGGCCGCGGCAAACGAGACCCCGTCGTGAACACCGAGCAGCCCGGCCGGCAGCGGCGCGACATGTTGTCCGAGAACCACATCCGGCGTGCCGAATCGGCCGAAGAGGTCGTCGTCGACCATAGCTCGCGCCCCGCTGCCGATCTCTTCTGCGGGTTGGAACACCAGCATCAGACATCCGCGCCAGGTGTCGTCGGCGGCGAGGG
>NZ_MVPX01000337.1:0-2938 GCF_002043085.1 Gordonia sp. i37
TGCCGATCTCTTCTGCGGGTTGGAACACCAGCATCAGACATCCGCGCCAGGTGTCGTCGGCGGCGAGGTCGTACGCCGCGCCGATCAGGCAACTGGTGTGGACGTCATGGCCGCAGGCGTGCATCAACGGGGTGCTCGTCCCGTCGGCGTGGGTGCCGACCGCGGTGCTGGCGTAGTCGAGTCCGGTCTGTTCCTGCACGGGCAGGGCGTCCATGTCGGCGCGCAACAGAACCGTCGGGCCCGCTCCGCGTGTCAGTACTCCGACGACCCCGGTTCCGCCGATCCCCTCGGCCACCACGTACCCCGCGGCGCGCAGGTGGGCGGCGGCGATACCGGCCGTGCGTGTCTCGGTGAAGGCGAGTTCGGGGTGGCGGTGCAGGTCCCGATACAGCGTCGGCACGTCGATGGTGGTGGTCATGGGCACTCCTTCAATCCTGCGGTTCGCCGACCTCGGTGTCGGCGGGGACCACGAGCAGCGGTACCTCGCGCCGGCCGATCATCCGGTGCGCGACGGATTGTCCGAGCGCCGAATCGAGCACCGACATCAGTCCCCCGCGCGGGCTGCCGATCGCCACGAGCAGTGCCGAATACTCGTCGGCGACCGCTGCGAGCAGGTCGGCCGCCGACCCGTGTGCGCTGTGGTAGGTCCACGACGCAGGCAGTGCGTCGAGCAGGCCCCGGGCGGCGAGTGCGTCGCTGTCGACGGTGGCAGCGAACTGCTGGATCCCAGTCGGGCGCATCGAGATCGAGTGGTTCGTCGTCGAGATCGACGATGTGGACCACGTGGATGTGCGCGTCGAGTCGACGCGCCAGCATCACGGCGAAGCGGACCGCGGCGACGCTGTCGGGGTGCCGATTCCAGCCGACGACCAGCGCGGTTCGTGCGGTCACCGACGGCGTGGGCCCGTGACGTCGTCGACGCAGCGGCCCGGTGTCCTCGGAACCTCGGTCCTCGGATTTTCGGTTGTGGGAACTTCGGTTGTGGGAACCTCGGTGGTGGGAATAGCGGTTTCGGTCGTTGTTGCTCATCGCGCTCCTCAGATCGCCCACATCAGGGCCAGCCCGGCTGCACATGCGGTCACCGAGGCGACCACCGAGCCGACCGCGTTGGCCATCGCGAGCATTCCGTGCCGCTGCTGGGCGAGCCGAATCGTCTCCACCGATGCGGTGCTGAATGTCGTGTATCCGCCGCAGAATCCGGTCCCGACGACGGCTTGCAACCCGGTCGGCGCCCCGTGCGAGATCACCAGCCCGGCGAGCATTCCCAACACCAACGACCCGGTCACGTTGATGACGACCGTGGCCCACGGAAAGGTCGTCGATCGCCATCGTTTGATGCTGCCGTCGACGACGAACCGGGCGACCGCGCCGAGGGCACCCGCCAGCAGGATCGCGATCACCGTCATGCGACCTCACCTCCCCGGCCCTGTAGAGCGGCACCGGCGAGCGCGATACCGGCCCAGACGCACAGGATTCCGCCGACCACGCTGACTGCTGCGTACGCGATCGCGGTGCCCGGCGCGCCGTGGTGTCCGAGTTGAGCGGTTTCCAAGGCGAAGGAGCTGTAGGTGGTGTACGAACCACAGAATCCGGTGCCGACGAGCACCCGAACGCGTCGTCGCCATCCCTCGTCCGGCCCGGCCAGGGCGAGTACCTCGAGCAGCGCGCCCAAGACGAGGGAACCGCTGAGGTTGATGCCGAATGTGGCCCACGGCCAACCGGTTCCGTGGGCCGGGAACAACTCCTCGAGCAGGTAACGCATCCCGGTACCGGCAATACCGCCGAGAAAGACCAGCGCGAGCGCTCCCGGCTGCAGATGCAGGGGCCGTGGAGCCGGGCTGTCGGGGTCGACGGGACGAGGAGCTGGTGGATTCGAGGTCGGTTCGGGGTGTGGGGGTGCGCCCATGACAGAGCTCCTTTCCGGCAATCGGAACAGGAGCCATCAGCCTTGTCGGCGGTTCGGGCCGGCGCGGCCCGGGCGAGATCCATCACCCGCGGCCGATGCTACTCGACGTCCGTCGAATCCGGGTGCAGGCGTCGGCGCAGGAGCGGAACACCCACACCGACCACCGCCGCGACCGCGAGACCGAGAAGCGTCTCGCCGACGCGCTCACCGAAGCGTCCGGGTGCGGTTCCGGTGGTCGCCGCACCGAGCATGAGGATGACCAGAAAGGTGGTGAAGGTCGGCAGAATGTACCATCGGCTGCCGCGGGTGCCCGCCGCCGCGGCGAGCACCACCCCGACCACGATCGCCAGCGACCAGGCAGGGGCATGGTCGACGAGTACGACGGCGGCCGCACCGCCGGTCACCACTGACACGAAACGCCCGGCGGTCCGCCACAGTTGCAGATCAGGATCCGGCCTCATGACCAGAAGCGCTGCCGCGCAGGCCCATCCGACGTGATCGAAGCCGGAGGCGAATCCGATGCCCGCGGTGATCGCCCCCACCACACCGACGAGCAGGCCATACTGCATCCCCGGCACCCGCGGCCCCGGCCCACCGCCGGGCCCGTCCGGGACGAGACGCTCCGGGATGACGACGGCGACGACGAACGCGGCGAGGCCACCGAGGAGGAACAGTCCGGTGATCCGCAAGCCGACGGCCACACCGTCGGAGCTCAGGCCCACCCCGATCAGCGGTGGCGCCATGATCGTCAGCAGCATCGACAGTCGCGGACGTCGCAGTGCGGGCGCCGACCACACGGCCAGCACCGGCAACACCGCCATCACCGCCACGGCGAGGACCGGGAAGGGAGCGACAGCGGAACCGAGGATGATCGGGACCCCGAGAACCGGTCCGGCTGCCACGATCACGAGCCGGGAGCGTCGGGCATGCGGTACGCCCACCACCAGCGCCGGGATCATGCCGACCGCCAGGGCAGCGCCGGCGCCCACGTCGACCAGTGCCGTCACGACGATCGCCGGGATACCCGCCACG